>JAEZFR010000208.1 GCA_023417285.1 Bacillota bacterium | reverse complement strand
TAGGAGGTTGTATAATGAATAAATCAGATTTAATCAACTCAATTGCTTCAAAGTCAGGATTAAACAAAAAGAACAGCGAGGCAGCTTTGAATGCATTAATTTCTTCAGTTGAAGAAGCTCTTAAGGCTGGCGACAAAGTAACTTTAGTTGGTTTTGGTACTTTCGAAGTTAGAGAAAGAGCAGCAAGAAAAGGCAGAAACCCACAAACTAAGAAAGAAATTACTATTCCTGCATCAAAGGCACCAGTATTCAAGGCTGGTAAAGGATTAAAGGATACTGTTAATGGCTAATCCCTGATGATATTACATAAAAGCTCTGCATAAGCGGAGCTTTTTGTATTTTGATTATTGTTGAAGCTATACTATAGCACAGCATTTTTAATTAATCATTATCTCTTGTTTTTTAATCATTGTCTCTTGTTTTTTAATCATTGTCTCTTATTTTTTTGATGAGATACACTATGACCTGGGAGTTTGTACTTCTTTTTTGATTTAGCTCTATATTTCCCTCACTTGATGCAGCTGAATCAAGACAATTTCTTATGGCCCTCTCAACCTTCTGAACAGAAACTGAGTGAGCTTCGGCCACCATCCTATACACTCCCTTAGGAAGACTATTGTGCTTGCAGAAGTGATCAAATGAAATAACAATTGCATCTCTTATATATGTATATCCTGTCATGTTCGGCTTTATATTCAATTCTCTCATATATTTGGTGGCTAACACACGAAGCTGACTATCATTTACTGCTTTCTTTTGAGCCTTAAGATTTTGTAAGTTTGAGCTAGAATACATGCTTTTAAGGGAATCAGAATAAATTTGTTTTATTCTTTCTGCAATAATATGGTATTTAAATGGCTTTATTATGTAATAATCTGCTCCCATATCGAGAGATCTTAATATGTAGCTTTCCTGACTAACAGAGGAGAAAACAATGATAACTGGTTTATTCTCTTTTACAAAACTTTTGCAGTACTCTAATACGCCCATACCGTCAATTTTTGGCATAATAATATCCAATAAAACAACGTCAGGAGAAAGTTTTTCAATAAGCTCGATGGTCTCCAAGCCATCTCGCGCTGTACCAACAATCTCAAATTCATTGTACAGCTTAAATTCAGTTATAAGGCCATCTAATGATAGCCTATCATCGTCTGCAATTAAAATCTTTATTTTTTTCATTGTAAATCAAAACAACCTTTTCAATTTTTTAAAACATTAATAATCTCTAGAGCAACGTCATAAGTACATTTTTCATCACAGTCTATAACTATATCCGAATGCTCTAAGTACAATGGATGTCTGAGCTCAAAGAGTTCCTTTAAACCCCTACCACTATTAACCAGTTTTCTGGTTTTATCCATTCTTGCTTCTATAATATCATATTTTGTCAATAAATAAATAATTTTTCCGAATTTTTTCAAATATTCCACAGATGTTGCACTATGAATTATTCCACCTCCGGTTGATATAATACTTGTTTCACCTGGTTTAATGTTAGTTACAACTAAATCTTGTAATTCTAAAAAGTAATCTCTCCCTTTGCAAGCCACTATCTCTTTTGGTGTCATTCCTACCTGCTGTTGTATAAGAAAATCAGTATCAATAAAGGTATAGCCCAGCTTGTCGGCCAGTATCTGACCGACAGTACTCTTTCCGCAACCCGGCATTCCAATCAAAACAATCGTCATAAGTTATCCCACCTGGTGTCCATATTCGTAATACTTTTTGCTGCTTCAAACATCATAATACTATCAAGCAATGTCATTCTAACCATTGCTTCACATATTGGATATACTCTAGGAACCAACGACGGATCACTTCTCGAGGTAAACTTATGAGTAACCTCTTCTAGAGTGGCTACATTGATTGTTTTCTGTTCTTGTACAATTGTAGGAGTGGGTTTAACAGCTACCCTTATTCTAATTTCCTCTCCGTTAGACACTCCACCCAGCATTCCGCCAGCTCTGTTTGTTCTGAATCTAATTTTCTTTGATTCATGGTCAAAATATGGTGTATCGTTGCACTCTGAGCCTTTCATTGCAGATACCCCAAAACCAGCACCAATTTCAATGCCTTTTACTCCACCTATCGACATAAGCCCATGCGCAAGAGTAGCACTAAGTTTATCGAATACGGGTTCTCCTAATCCAGCAGGTACATTTTTAGCAATTATCTCAACAACTCCCCCACAGGAATCGCCTTGCTTCATTACAGATATCATGTCTTCAATCATCAATTTTGCAATATCTTGATCGGGACAATTTATATCATTTGACCTATAATTTGCTTTTGCCTGTTCATAAGTAAATGGTCCTGCCTTTATTCCGTGAGACTCGACAGTATAAGCAATTACATCAATACCCATAGCATCAAGAACTTGTTTAGCTACAGCTCCCCCCGCCACTCTCGCAGCAGTTTCTCTAGCAGAAGCTCTTCCGGCACCAAGATAGTCGGCATGCTCACCATATTTCTTAAAATATGTAAATGCAGCCTGTCCTGGGCGGAGCAAATCTTTGTTTGCAGTGTGCTCAGCAATATGGTAATCCCCTATATCACTACTAGGAATAATCATACAAACTGGTGCTCCCGTAGTAACATTATTTTGCATTACGCCTGAAAAAATGAAAACATTGTCCTTTTCTTTTCGCGGTGTTTGAAGTTTAGATTGCCCAGGACGTCTCTTATCAAGCTCCCCATTTATTATATCAGCTGTTAAAGTAATGCCAGCTGGAACTCCGTCCACAATAACAGCTAAACCACCCCACAATTCCGAGGGAATATCAGGATTTTTTCTAAAAGCTCCTGAGTAAGATTCTCCGCAGGTCGTTACTCTAAATAATCTGCCAAAGGTGTTTCCCATCATACGTATATCAGTCCTTTCAATATGTTATTCGCTAACAAGAGAAATATCCCCTCCACAAGAAGCCACAATGTCTTTAAACTCAGGAAAGGTTACATTCATTGCCTCAGCGGTATCTATTGTAGTTTCTCCTTTACTGCACAAACCTGCTATAGCCAAAGACATTACGATTCTATGATCATCATGCCCCTTTACTGAACATCCTAAAAGTTTACTTTGGCGTATTACCAGACCATCTTCTAGTTCTTCAATATCAGCACCCATTTTTTTAAGTTCTGTACACATTACGTGTATTCTGTCTGTTTCCTTTAATCTAGCTTGAGGTACATTAAGAAGCCTGGTCTCTCCCTCAGCAAAGCAGCCTGCAACTGCCATCGCAGGTAGTGCATCTGGAATAGCATTCATATCTATGTCAATACCCTTAAGGCCATTTCCTTTTATACAAATGCTATCCTTCGTTTTACTGACTTGAGCTCCCATCTGCTCTAAAATTGAGAGCACCTGCTTATCCCCTTGGGGATCTGACATATCTAAGTTCTTTAGTTCGAACTTCTGCCCTGAAATAGCAGCAAGCACCATAAAAAATGTCGCACTTGAGAAGTCCCCTGGTATTGTACAATCAAAGCCTTTATAGCTTTGTCTCCCCGGGATAGTAAAATCGTTAAAATTATTATGGGAATACTTAATTCCTAGTTTATCCAACCACCATAAGGTAAGCTCAACATAAGGAACTTCATTGAGTCGTATAATGTTGATATGGGTATCATTATCAAGCAATGGAGCATGCATAAGTAATGAAGAGAGATATTGTGACGTAACCGCGTCCAAATCAGTGAAGCCCCCCTTTGCCCTTCCCTTTACAACAACAGGTGCCGAGCCATTTCCTCTGGTGGTATATGCCTCTGCTCCCAAATTATTTATCGCAGAAACCAGAGGGCCTATCTGTCGCCTGCGTATCTGGTAATCTCCTGTCAATACAGTGTACCCTTCTGTTAGCGCAGCAGTCATAAGTGCCAATCTGAGACTTGTTCCAGAGTTGCCTACATCAATAATATTTTCCGGTACAGATGGTCTTCCGGCGACGCCTGAAACAGTATATACATTATTTGAAAAAAGAATATCTGAGCCAAAAGATTTGCATACACTTTGTGCAGAAAGAGCGTCACTAGATACAAGTGGATTTCTTATAGTGCTGCTTCCTTCCGCCAAAGATGCAAAAAACAATGCTCTGATTGTATGAGATTTAGAGCCTGGAACGTTGACAGTTCCAGTCATATTAGATTTTCTGACTTTTAATATCATATTATCACCTACCATATTACAATTATATATATTTACTACTCCACAATACCATTCTACTACCTAATGTTATTATATGAGCTAATAATAAGTCAATACTCATACTATACAAAGAAGCTTCCTTAAAAATATAGCAAATTAGTTTTTTTATTGAAAAAATTCTACTCTTTTGTAATATTCTTTGGCGGTGGAGGGCCAAAGTACTGATAGTAATTACATTGTATCCTACCATTATAAAGCTTTCTTTTCTTATCCGCCTTTTGCCCAAAGAGCCTTTCAAACTCTGGATAAGAGGTTATAACATAATAAGACCATGCGTCCATTTTTTTGAATACTCGGCCCATCTCGCGGTATAAATTCTCTACGTATTGTTGCTCTCCAAGCCTTTCTCCATATGGAGGATTACATATTATAATCCCATACTTATACCTTGAACTTATATCTGCAACGGGCATTTTTTGCAAATGAATACAATCTTCCACTCCGGCTTTTTTTGCATGATACCTAGCTAAGCTCATTGCTTCCTCGTCAATATCAGAACCATGAATACGCAACTCACAATCTTCTATTATACTATCATATGCTTCATCTCTTGCCTCATCCCATATATCCTGCTTAATTATAGGCCAAGCTTCGGAAGCGAATTCTCTGCCTAACCCAGGTGCAATATTTTTGCCTATAAGTGCAGCCTCTATTGGAATTGTTCCGCTTCCGCAAAATGGATCCAAAAGCACCCTATCCTTATTCCAATGGCTTACAAGTATCATAGCACACGCAAGAGTCTCCTTTAATGGAGCCCCACCCACCAGTTTCCTGTAGCCTCTCTTGTGTAAGCCAGCCCCACTTGTATCGATGGTAAGTGTTGCAATATCCTTTAACAGTGCAACCTCAATTCTATACTTAGGGCCGCTTTCTTCAAACCACTCACACTTATACTTAAGCTTGAGTCTTTCAACAATCGCCTTCTTTACTATAGCCTGACAGTCCGAAACACTGAAAAGCTTTGAATCAATTGATTTTCCCTCTACAGGGAATTCTGCATCCTCAGGTATAATATCTTCCCAGGGCAAAGCCTTGGTCTGCTCAAATAGTTCATCAAAGGTTAGGGCCGTAAATGAACCCATTTTTATAAGAATCCTATCGGCTGTTCTAAGCCAAAGATTGGATCTGCAAATTGCAAGCTCATCACCTTCATAAATAACCTTTCCATTTTCAACCTTTTGTTCTGAATAGCCTAGTTTTTTAAGTTCCCTTGCCGTAATAGCTTCAATACCAAAGGCAGTAGTTGCAATAAGTTCATATTTGCTCATTTATCGCTTGTTTCCTTTCTAACTTATATAAAATTAGAATTACTAATCATCATTAATATATTATAACTCATAAAAAGAAAAATTTGACCAAATAACAAAATAATAAAAAATACCTATATAAAATAACAAGAGAAAAACCTCCATAAAAGATGGTTAATACTCTTATTCTTGCAATTATTTTAAACAGCATTTGCTTGAAATAAATGTAAATCAACAGCTATAAAGCCTTATTTCAGCGGTTTTAGAGCTTTTAAAATGTTTGATTGTAATCACTTTGTATTTTTAAAAGTACAATTATGAAATTTTTCACATTTCGACTTGCAATTACTCTATGGCAATGATATAATCAATTCGTTGAAAAAAATAGCTGGTGTACAAGGGAGTATGCCGTATTCAGAGATATGGATTTTTCAAACATAAAATAATTTTTCTTTCGAAACATAAAATTATTTTATCTACATATTTCATATCACTGGGCATACAGTATTTTGATGATTACTGTATTTTTATTTTGAGGCACTCCTAATGCGCTACATTTTTATATTAATTTTATTTAGGAGGACAATTAAATGAAAATTTTACAATCAGTAATGGATCAAGTAATTAAAAGAAATCCAAATGAACCAGAATTTCACCAGGCTGTGAAAGAAGTTCTTGAGTCATTAGAACCAGTTGCAGAGAAACACCCGGAATGGGTTGCTGCTGGAATATTTGACAGAATTGTTGAACCAGAAAGACAGATTATCTTCAGAGTGCCATGGGTGGACGACAATGGAAAAGTTCACGTAAATCGTGGTTTC
>JAEZFR010000198.1 GCA_023417285.1 Bacillota bacterium | reverse complement strand
GTAATATAAGTTATGCAATATAAGTTATGTAATTCAATTTAGGTAAATTATATATTGCAATTTTGAGCAGTTACCAATAAATTTCTAAAGGAAGCAATCATTTTGATTTGCTTCTTTTTTTGGCCTTGGTTCTTATATTTTTTACTTTTTTTGTAGAAAAATTTTATGTTTTTATGCTTTATTTATAAAATTTGTACTTATTCAACTCAATAAATTAGATAAAATGCATACAATAATGATTGAAATTTATAAAAACACATCCTGCATTTAATACTCATATACATATACTATTATTATATAATTAAAAATATTTTGAATATCTTACATAATAAACTTGCAAAAAAAATTAATGTGTATTAGAATAATTTTAAGGTTAAGCTACATAGCGTAAAGGTATTGAAAGGGGATTATTATGTCAGACTTTAAATCATTATCAAAGGAACAATTAAATGCTATAATTGATGAACTTCAAACTCGTTATGAAGCATTTAAGGCTCAAAATCTCAAGCTGGATATGACTCGTGGAAAGCCATGTACCGAGCAGCTTGATTTGAGTATGGATATGCTAGATATAAAGTCGTCCGAACTTAAGAAAGCAGATGACGGAACTGATGCAAGGAATTATGGAGGGCTTGATGGACTTCCAGAAGCAAAAGCACTTTTTGGTGAGATGCTAGGTGTTGCAGCTAATGAGATTATTATCGGTGGAAATTCCAGCTTAAATTTAATGTATGACGCTGTTTCCCGCGCCATGTTACTTGGAATTATGGGAAGTACTCCTTGGTGTAAGCTAGAGAAGGTAAAATTCCTATGTCCTAGTCCGGGATACGACAGACATTTTGCTATCTGCGAGCTTTTTGGAATAGAAATGATTATTGTAGATATGAAGCACGATGGGCCTGATATGGATGCAGTAGAGCGTTTGGTAAGCTCTGATGACAGCATTAAAGGTATTTGGTGCGTTCCAAAGTACAGCAATCCTGACGGAATAACTTATTCTGACGAAGTAGTTGATAGATTTGCTGCTTTGAAGCCTGCTGCAAAGGATTTTAGAATATTCTGGGACAATGCTTACTGTGTTCACGATCTTACAGATGAGCCTGACCAGTTAAAGAATATACTTGCTGCATGTAAGGCTGCAGGCAACCCAGATATGGTTTATATGTTTGCTTCAACTTCAAAGATTTCCTTCTCAGGTGCTGGAGTAGCAGTTATGGCTGGAAGTGTTGACAATATTAATTATATCAAGAAGAGCCTGACCATACAGACTATAGGACATGATAAGGTAAATCAACTCAGACATGTTAAGTACTTTAAGAATATGGACGGAATTAAGTCACATATGAAAAAGCATGCGGAGATTCTGAAGCCTAAATTTGATACTGTTCTGGATATACTTGAAAAGGAACTTGCAGGCAAAAATATTGCTAGCTGGAATAAACCAAACGGTGGGTATTTCATAAGTCTTAATACAATGGATAACTGTGCAAAAGAAGTAGCTTCAATGGCTCTTGATGCAGGCGTTGTTTTGACAAAGGCAGGAGCTACCTATCCATATGGTAAGGACCCGCAGGATAGAAATATTAGAATTGCACCAACTTTGCCTCCAATTGAGGAACTTAAAAAAGCAATTGAGATATTAGCAATATGCGTTCAGCTTGTTAGTGCAAAGAAGTTGCTTTAACGGTAATGAAGTACTTTAAAGGCAAAGAAGTTACTTTAAAAGGTTAAAGAAGTTGCTCTAAAAGCTTGAATTATGCTACAAATAATATTATAATTTTACATGAGTTAAAATTGTAATGTATTAATTACAATCTCATATTCATAAATGTCTAAAGCGGGATGTAAGTCCCGCACTTTTTTTGTGAATTTTTAATACGAACATTTTTATATTTTTTGATGCAAATATTCGTGTTTTACAGTATAATAGTATAGGCGCAACATTCATTAGACTTAAATACAAAATTGATAATTTATAGATTTAAAACCTTTTAGACAATTTATAGATTTAATGATTTATAGACAATCTATAGATTTAATACCTTATAGACAATTTATAGATTTAATGCTTTATAGGCATTTTAAAGATTTAATACCTTACAGATAGTTTATAGCTTAAATACTATACAGACATAATAAACAAAATATTTTTAATTAATAAACTTAAATTATATCTAAAAAACAGATAATACTAGCAAGTATAATACTAAAAAAAACTTATTAAAATTAATATACCTGAAAGGTGCGAAAAAACTATGAAGAATACCTATGAATCACCGTTTAATGCAAGATATGCAAGCAGTGAAATGCAGGAGATTTTCTCTCCAGATAAGAAGTTTTCTACATGGAGAAAGCTGTGGATTGCACTTGCAGAGGCAGAGCAGCAGCTTGGACTTAATATTACAGACAAACAGATTGCACAAATGAAGGAGCATATCTACGACATAAATTACGATGCAGCTGAAAACTACGAAAAACAATTCAGACATGATGTAATGGCACATGTACATGCTTATGGTGACTTATGTCCTGATGCAAAAGCAATTATTCACCTTGGAGCAACCTCATGCTATGTTGGTGACAATACAGATCTAATTATTATGACAGATGCGTTAAAGCTTATTCGTACAAAAATGCTCACACTAATAAAGAAGCTTTCTGATTTTGCGATACAGTACAAGGATATGCCTACTTTAGGGTTCACTCATTTTCAGCCTGCACAGCTAGTTACAGTAGGAAAGAGAGCTACTCTCTGGATACAAGAGCTGCTTATGGATATGGAAGATCTTGACCACGTGATTAATAATATGAAATTGCTAGGCTCCAAGGGCACTACTGGTACACAGGCAAGCTTCTTGAATCTGTTTGAAGGGGATCATGAAAAGGTAAAAGCTGTTGAGCAAATCATTGCAGACAAGATGGGTTTCTCAGGTGTATATGCTGTGTCCGGACAGACCTATTCAAGAAAAGTAGATTCAAGAGTATTAAATGTGCTATCCTCTATAGCACAGAGTGCATATAAGTTCAGTAACGATATGAGATTGCTGCAGAGCATGAAGGAGTGCGAAGAACCATTTGAGTCAAAGCAGATAGGCTCTTCTGCAATGGCTTACAAGAGAAATCCTATGAGATGTGAAAGGATTTCTTCACTGGCTCGCTACGTTATAGTTGATGCCTTAAATCCAGCCATTACCGCTTCAACTCAGTGGTTTGAAAGAACCTTGGACGACTCTGCAAACAAGAGAATTTCAGTACCTGAGGCTTTCTTAGCAGTAGATGCTATTTTAAACATATATATCAATGTAGCAAGCGGAATAGTTGTATATCCAAAGGTAATTAATAAGCACGTTATGGACGAGCTTCCATTTATGGCAACTGAAAATATAATGATGGAGGCGGTTAAGCGTGGCGGAGACAGGCAGGAATTACATGAGAAAATTAGACTTCATTCAATGGACGCTGGTAAGAGAGTAAAGGTTGATGGAGAATACAATGACCTCATTGAAAGAATTGCTAAGGACGATACGTTTGGAATGACTCAAGAAGAGTTAAATGCAGTACTTGATCCTAAGAATTATATTGGCAGATGTCCTGAGCAGGTAGTTGAATTTA
>JAEZFR010000137.1 GCA_023417285.1 Bacillota bacterium | reverse complement strand
TCCATCTCTATAAACTTTGCTTCCTTTTTGAAGGGGGAGTATTCTATTTTTTTTGCTTCCTCGAGTATCACGCGGGCAGCCGCAGTTTTGCCAATTCCGGGAGGCCCATATATGATTACGTGCTGAGGATTAGGACCGCAAAGGGCTGCCCGCAATGCCTTCAACCCCTGCTCCTGCCCTACTATGTCCGATAGGGTTGAAGGCCTGGTTTTCTCGGAAAGTGGCTCTGTCAACTTGATCTCCCTAAGCCTTCTTAGCTTATCTAGCTCCTTTTTTGATTCCCTGTCTATAGCAGTTTTATTTCCTTGCTGATTTTTTAATAAAGAAAGAAAATATAAACCTATTATTATTGAAAAGAAAAATTGTATTATAAAAAGCGTGATTGTCAGCATTATCAGGCCTCCTAGACTGGTCAAGTATGTCATTAATTCAATCAGCTATAACTTTTTGAGATATCATACTTTTATGAAATATCATATTTTGTAAGATCTCACTAATTAAATAAATCCCTTTATATTATTGACAAGCTTGCTTATTAAAATGCAGGCAAATAAAAAGAACTACACTCAATAAAGAATGCAGTTCTTTGTTACTTGATTCTTGGGTTCCAACTCTTGTGATATCAATTCTTTTAAATCAATCTCAGTATACCGTTCTTTGGATACCCTTCTTAGGATACAGATTCTCTTTTAACCTTTGACTTCTTTGAGCCCGGCTTTTTTAAAGATTTTCTGTTTTCATTAAGAATGAGCTCAGGAGCCGCATTCTTCTCAACAGTATCCTTATTGATAATGCACTTCTCAACATTTGTCATGGAAGGAATGTCATACATAACCTCCATCATTATTTCTTCAATAATTGCTCTCAAACCTCTCGCACCGGTATTTCTTGAAATAGCCTTATCCGCTATAAGCTCCAGAGCTCCACTGTCAATTTCTAAAAGCACATCATCCATCTCAAACAGCTTCTGATACTGCTTAACAAGAGCATTTTTAGGTTCTGTCAATATTTGTATCAGCGCTTTTCTATCAAGAGATTGAAGGGTAACTACTATAGGCAAACGACCTACAAATTCAGGAATAAGACCAAACTTCAAAAGGTCTTGAGGGAGAATATCCTTTAGGAGCTCCCCAACATCCTGTTCCTTCTTGCTCTCTATCTTCGCTCCGAAGCCAAGAGATTTCTTACCTATTCTATTTTGTATTATCTTGTCTATTCCATCAAAGGCACCGCCACAAATAAATAAAATATTAGTGGTATCTATCTGTATAAACTCTTGATGTGGATGCTTTCTTCCCCCTTGTGGAGGTACCGAAGCAACAGTTCCTTCAAGAATCTTAAGAAGTGCCTGCTGAACACCTTCGCCACTTACATCTCTAGTAATAGAAGGATTTTCCGACTTACGAGCAATCTTATCTATTTCATCGATGTATATAATTCCTTTTTCGGCCTTTTCAATATCATAATCAGCCGCTTGAATTAACCTGAGTAGTATGTTTTCAACATCTTCTCCAACATAACCTGCCTCAGTGAGAGAAGTTGCATCAGCAATAGCGAATGGAACATTCAGTATCCTAGCTAGTGTCTGGGCAAGAAATGTCTTTCCGCTACCAGTTGGTCCTAGCATAAGGATATTACTCTTCTGAAGTTCAATATCATTGGTCTTAACGTCACTATTTATTCTCTTGTAGTGGTTATACACTGCAACAGCAAGAGACTTTTTTGCCGTATCCTGACCCACGACATATTGATCGAGTATATCCTTGATTTCCTTTGGTTTCGGAATATCAGAAACCTCAGCATCAAGCTTTGTATCCTCAAATTCTTCTTCAATGATTTCAGAACAAAGCTCTATACACTCATCACATATATATACACCAGGACCCGCAACAAGCCTTTTAACCTGCTCTTGTGACTTACCGCAGAAAGAGCATTTTAATTGCTTCTTCTCATCATATCTGGTCATTTTGCACCTCTATTATTTTCTTCTAACCATAACTTCATCAACAAGTCCATATGCCTTAGCCTCATCAGCTGACATGAAGAAGTCTCTTTCACAGTCACGTGAAATTCTTTCTATTGGTTGACCTGTTCTCTCAGCAAGAATGTTATTTATTCTGTCTTTAATCTTCAAAATCCATTCTGCATGTATTTTTATGTCAGTTGCCTGACCTTTTGCACCACCTAAGGGCTGATGAATCATTATTTCTGCATTAGGAAGAGCAAATCTCTTACCTTTTGCTCCTGCAGCGAGAAGGAATGCTCCCATACTAGCAGCCATACCAATACAAATAGTTGATACGTCACACTTAACATACTGCATAGTATCATAAATAGCAAATCCGGATGTTACTGAACCCCCGGGACTATTAATATAAAGCTGAATATCCTTATCAGGATCTTGCGCCTCCAAATAGAGCATCTGTGCTACAACGAGACTAGCTGTAACATCATTTACTTCATCACTCAAAACAATAATCCTATCATTTAACAATCTTGAAAAAATATCGTATGAACGTTCACCACGATTTGTTTGCTCAACTACCATAGGTACTAAACTCATGACCATACCTCCCTTATTTAATATATGTTGTTTTTTTATTGTTGGAACTCTCAAGTGTCTGTAAAAAATATTTTTACACTCATGAGATAACAGACACCTTCCAGTTTATATAATATTACCCATTTCCACAGATGTCCAACCGTATTTACA
>JAEZFR010000015.1 GCA_023417285.1 Bacillota bacterium | reverse complement strand
TGTATGAGTATGATACAACCCAGCGATATATAAAAAATTATGTCGATGACACTGCTAGAAAGGTAATGATTACAGGAGTCATGACGCTGCAGGACAAAAATAATCTACTTTCCAATCTAAACAAATTTGGTACATTTAATCAAAATAGTATTATTACTAGACGGGGCATTTCGGTAGATAGTGAGGCTACTATGACTGATTACGCAATTGGGTCAATTCTCAGCCGAGGTGAGTATTTCTGTATATATGTTAAGTCTGATAACGAGAGCACACTATCAAGATTAGAGGGCGACACCAATAAGCAGATCTTTTACAAGGCAAGGGCAATATGCAGAATAGAGAGGCCTAGGTATGAATAGTGCTCAGTTAAATAGCATTCGTTATTACAAAAACTGCTCAGGGGGTGGTTTGGGAGTTGTATTTATCGGGATGTTAGCTGTAATTCTAATATTTACAGTATTTTTGAATATAGCTGACTATTCTATTTTCGCTTATAACAAAGATGCTATATCAAAGTCAGTTGATTATGCTGTTTGTGCTGCTGTTCAAGAGCTAGATATTTCACAGAGCTCAGAAGGCTTGTCACAGGGTTATAGCGATGAGGGGGTAACCTCTGTTAAAGGGATTAGGATAGATACCACTAAGGCCATGAAAGTCTTTTTAGATACATTAAAAAGCAACTCTAGCCTACTGAATAATAATTTTAAATCTAGTATTATTGGGTGTACTACGTATGCGAATGATTTAGGAATGAATTATGAGATTTGCACTTATAATGACATGGGTATAAGTATAATTGCTAAAGGAAAAGTAGATATGCCTTCTCAAATAGAAGAAATAATAAATAATACCGCCCAAAATTTGAGGTCAGAAGATGAGACAAAAAATGGTATGGTGTATGTCAATGGCAATCCAAATACGAATTCTTTTGAAAATGGGTCATACTTTTTGGTATACATTAAGGGTGTTAGGGTGATGGGCCTAAATTCAGAGAGAAATCTTGATTTTACAGGATTTGCAGGGTCTAGAGTATATAGGTAAAATATTTCTATGTTTGTTTTCATAACTTAGTTTTTAAAAAACATGTTGCACAGTGTTTAAAGAACTAAGTTTTTATTTTTTAAAATTACTTTAAAGATAGTTGATCCTATTAAATAACATTAAATATAGTATACCTATAGAATAAGATTAAAGATGGTTACTTAATAAAGCTATATTATAGATAGTTTACCTAAAAAATATATTTAAGAAGATAGTTTACATATAATTATTAAAGATTGTTTACCTAAATAGATAAATTTTAGTAGTCGTAAAATTATACACTTATGCGTTATAATATTAATTAGGCAATAATATTTTACGAAATGGGTGGGGATATGAATTCGACAGTACTTCCTAAGACTTGGGAGGAGGTTCTAAGCACTGCAAGCTTTTTACCTGTTACCAACATTAAAAACATTGAAAGATATAAAAATACAGAATGGTCTAAGGGGCTGAGTATTCATGAGGCCTTTGAAATGGTATATATAAAATCCGGAGAGGGTACTTTTGAGATATGCGGTGAGAAAGTCACAGTGGGCTCAAATGATATCGTGATAATTAAGCCCAATCAACACCATAGACTCAATGTAAATCCAGAGGTCAGATGTGATTGTATTGTACTATATTTTAAATTCCTGAGACAATCCAAGGCCGATTTTTCCGAAACATCACTGAATGACTTTCTTAACTTTGTTAGTGGAAAGGAATCTGGTGCATTTATTAAGCTTAAGGTTAGCCAAAAGAATGACATTATTGTGCTGCTTAATAGAATACTAAGAGAAAAAGAACATGAGCAGATTGGCAGTGACCTGCTCAACTACTTAATGCTGATGGAATTATTTGTGCTTATTTCAAGGGCTTTGAAAGCAGAGTGGGAAAACAGTATTAAAAATAAAAGCCCAAAGTTAAAGGAACTAATGCAATCAGCCATTCAATATATCTTGAATAATTATGAGCGTGAGCTCTCCATAACTGATATAGCAAAGTATGTATTTTTAAGCCCTAGTTATTTTACGAGAGCTTTCAAGGAGGATACTGGACTCTCTCCTATGCAATATCTACTTAATATCAGGATCAAGAGGGCTTGTGAGTTGCTCAATGAGACTGACCAAAAAATAGGTGAAATAGCGTATAGTGTTGGCTTTTCAAACCAACAGCGCTTTAATGATATATTTAAAAAGCAAACGAAAATGACTCCCATGCAGTTCCGAAATAGCGCAAAATAGTACCAAATTAAGCTTACACAGCAACAAATAAAGCTTACACGGCAACAAATTAAGCTTATAGAGATAAAAATGGAGTGCATAGTACTAAATTTCATCAAACAATATTAATCCGCAAGAAACATGAAAAAAGTGAATAATTGTAGACAGATTACAGGAAGAACACCTTTTGTAACTTATTGTATAATTACGATAATCAATCAGTACTTGATTATCAGCTGATAAGTGCTGAAGGTGTTTTTTTAATATAAAGAGGCGGTGGTTTATATGGGAATGACAATGACACAGAAAATTATGGCTCAGCATGCAGGCCTCAGTGAGGTAACTGCTGGACAATTGATTAAGGCTAAGCTCGATATGGTACTCGGAAATGATATAACATCCCCGGTTGCTATCAATGAATTTAATAAGATTGGTATAGATAAAGTATTTGATGTAAATAAGATTGCCATAGTGCCAGACCATTTTACACCAAATAAAGATATTAAGTCGGCTGAACAGGTAAAGGTATGTCGTGAATTCTCAAAGAGAATGGGTATTGTAAATTTCTTTGAAGTAGGACAAATGGGTGTCGAGCACGCTCTACTGCCTGAAAAGGGCTTGGTAGTTCCTGGTGATGTGGTTATAGGCGCAGACTCACATACTTGTACATATGGTGCATTGGGCGCATTTTCAACAGGTATCGGGAGCACTGATATGGCAGCAGGAATGGCAACAGGAGAAGCCTGGTTCAAAGTGCCAGAGGCTATTAAATTCGTACTTACCGGCAAACCTCACAAATGGGTTAGCGGAAAGGATGTAATTCTCCATATTATAGGAATGATAGGCGTAGATGGTGCATTATATAAGTCAATGGAGTTCACTGGTAGTGGACTAAATGAGCTATCCATGGATGATAGATTTACTATGGCAAATATGGCAATTGAAGCTGGAGCAAAGAATGGCATATTTGAAGTTGACCAAAAGACAATAGAGTATGTCAAAGAGCATTCTACCAGAGAATATAATGTATTTAAAGCAGATGAGGATGCTGTTTATAGCGAAACATATACTATTGACCTATCTACAATAAAGCAGACTGTGGCATTCCCTCATTTACCTGAGAATGCGAGGACAATTGATAATGTAGGTGACATTAAGATTGACCAGGTGGTAATTGGTTCATGTACAAATGGTAGAATAGAGGATTTGAGGGTTGCAGCCGAAGTGCTTAAGGGAAGAAAGGTGCATGAGGACGTTAGATGTATCATTATTCCGGCAACACAGAAGATATGGAAACAGGCAATGAATGAAGGCTTATTTGATATATTTGTTGAAGCAGGTGCTGCAGTCAGCACACCAACCTGTGGACCATGTCTCGGAGGACATATGGGTATTCTTGCAAAGGGTGAAAGAGCAGTAGCTACTACCAATAGAAACTTTGTAGGTAGAATGGGACACCCTGAGAGTGAGGTTTACCTAGCAAGTCCGGCTGTTGCGGCGGCATCTGCGGTAGCAGGAAAGATTGCTGGCCCTGAGCAGATATAAACCGAGTAGTAAAAATTATTATGCATATAAGCCATTGGGCTGTAGGTATAGCATTTTATGAATAAATTAATAAGAATATATTAAAATTAAATGCATTTTTATTTGATATAAAAAGAGATTTGAAATAAAAAGAGTGTAAAAATTTTTACACTGACATTTTTTATGGGGGTGCAATTATGAATGCCAAAGGCTCAGTAATAAAGTACGGAAACAACGTTGACACAGACGTAATCATTCCTGCTAGATATCTAAATACATCAGATCCAAAGGAACTTGCAAGTCACTGCATGGAGGACCTGGACCAGAACTTCACACAACGAGTTAAGGAAGGTGACGTTATGGTAGCGGGTAAAAACTTTGGCTGTGGTTCCTCAAGGGAACATGCTCCAATAGCGATAAAGGCATCAGGAATATCCTGTGTAATAGCAGAGACATTTGCAAGAATTTTCTACCGAAACTCCATTAATATTGGACTACCTATAATAGAATGTGAGCAGGCAGCAAAGGAAATTCAAGATGGTGATAGCGTAGAAATAGATTTTGAGACAGGTAAAATTATAAACACAACAACAGGTAAAACCTATCAGGGGCAAGCTTTCCCAGAATTTATGCAGCAACTCATTGCAGCAGATGGTTTGATAGGATACATAAAAAGCAACCTGCAGAAGTAGAAAAAACTATATATAGCGAAACGCTTAAAATAGCGCACGAATTAACAACCCGCGTGAGAGGGGGTATTTTGATGGAATATAAAATTACGGTTCTGCCAGGAGATGGAATTGGACCTGATATAGTGAGAGAAGCAATTAACGTGCTACGGGTAGTAGAGAAAAAGTACAAGCATAGCTTTGAGCTCCAGTATGCTTATCTTGGAGGCTGTGCCATAGACAAGTTTAAAAAGCCGCTACCCGATGAAACGATAGAGGCTTGTAAACAAAGCGATGCAGTATTGCTAGGCGCAGTAGGCGGCCCTGCATGGGACACACTCCCTGGAAGCCTCCGCCCAGAGGCTGGTTTGCTAGGTATTAGAGCTGCCCTCGGATTGTATGCAAATCTAAGGCCGGCAATAATTTATAGTGCTCTAAAGGAAGCTTCGCCTTTAAAGTCAGAAATTATAAATGATGGTATAGATATTATGGCTATCAGAGAGCTGACCGGAGGTATATACTTTGGTGAGCGAGGCAGAAGTAAAGAAGGTCAGGATGAGTGCGCATACGACACTGAAAAGTACTCTGTTAGAGAGATTGAGCGTATTGCAAGGGTAGGCTTTGAGACTGCAATGAAAAGAAGCAAGAAGCTGGTTTCGGTAGATAAGGCAAATGTCTTAGAGAGCTCTAGACTCTGGAGACAGGTTGTTACCGATATGGCAAAGGATTATCCGCAGGTGGAGCTTAGCCATATGTATGTGGACAATGCTGCTATGCAGCTTGTAAGAAATCCTGGTCAGTTTGACGTAATACTCACAAACAATATGTTTGGGGACATATTATCTGATGAAGCCTCAATGATAACAGGCTCAATCGGAATGCTACCATCGGCAAGTCTTGGAGCCACAAAGTTAGGCTTATATGAGCCTATACATGGGTCGGCACCTGACATTGCGGGACAGGATAAAGCAAATCCTATTGCAACCATATTATCACTAGCAATGCTTTTGCGCTATTCACTAGACCTTCAAAAGGAAGCGGAAAATATCGAGGTAGCAGTTGTAAAGGTACTTGATGCGGGCTATAGAACAGGAGATATTGCGGGTAGCTCAAAGAGTGCAGACATAAAAGTAGTGGGTACTACTGAAATGGGAAGATTAATATGTGAAGCGGTATAGAAAACAAATATTAAGATTGACATTTGAAGCGGTATAGAGAACTATTAGAATAGTTAGATTTATATGTGAAGTGTTATAGAGAATATTTAAATATTAAGACTGATATTAGTGAAAGTATAGAGAATACAAATAGGGGTTTATCGAAGGGGTTATCGCGCTAAAGCAAAAAAAAGTGCGGGGCCCCTTTTACTTATCACTAGATACTATAGGAAATAATTCAAAGAATTTATACGGAAAATATTGACACAAAAGTAATAGCTGTTATATATTATATATAACAGCTATTACTTTTGTACTAGTTTACTCAATAAATTAAGGAAGGTGACCAAATGCTAATTAAGCTGGATTTACAATCAGAAGTTCCCATATACCTCCAACTAAGAAATCAGATAATTGAGGGTATTGCCACCAAGAAGCTGCAGCCCGGTGAAGCACTTCCATCTGTCAGACAGCTAGGAATTGATCTTGGAATAAACTTTCATACTGTAAACAAGGCATATAGCATTTTGAAGCAGGATGGCTTTATCTTGGTGCATAGGCAAAAGGGTGTTGTGGTAAATACAGGACCAATGCCTGGTATAGATGTTAATTACATCGAAGCTTTGGAAAATGAGCTTGAGCCTATAATTGCCGAGGCATATTGCCGTGGTATGACTTCTAAGCAGTTTAGTGAGATTTCAGAAAGGTTATTTAATAAGTTAATGAAAGAGGGAGGCGAGAACAATGGATAAATATGTATCTATAATTCTTGTATTGCTATGCTGTGTTCCAACTCTTATTATTTCGGCAGTAACGCCTTATATAACAAGAAGGACTGAATGCTTCGGAGTGAGTATTCCCGAAGAGCAACAGCAAAATGAGGAGGTTAAAAAGGCTAAGACCATATACAAAAACTATGTATTCTTGACAGGGGGATTACTGACAATAGCAATGGTTGTAGCTACCTTATTACTACCGATAGAGACATCGGCGCTGTTAATTGCGCCTGGTATAATCGCTCTTTTAGCCATGATGAACATATTTTATTGGCAGGGACATAAAAAAATTAAACAGTTAAAGAAGGATAATAAGTGGTTGCCGGGTAAAACCCAGCTTGTCATGGCGGATACCAATTCTGCAAAGAATAAAGCAATGGTTTCGCCTATGTGGTTTCTTCTGAATATAGCCATAATAGCAGGTACTGCTATAATTGGGTTGCTCTATTATGACAGGGCACCTGACATGATACCTATACATTGGAATGCACAAGGTATTGCAGATAGCTATGTAACCAAATCTTATATGGCTATTCTGTGGGAACCCTTGGTACAGTGTTTTCTGACATTTATACTAGCCTTCAGCTATTGGACAATTGGGAAATCCAAGAAGGTTATAAATGTGAATGACCCTGAGAATTCAATAAAGCAGAGTATGACTTTCAGGCGTAGGTGGTCAATGATGCTGGTAGCAATAGCGGTTTTAATTAACCTTATGATGCTATCATTTCAGCTGGTAAGTCTCAATATTTTAGCATCCGTAGTGATCCTGCCAATAACGCTTACTATATTGGCATTTATCCTAATAGGTACGGTATTTGTTAGTGTTATGACAGGTCAGGGGGGTAGCAGAGTAGCAATAAAATCATCAAAAGAGGGCGATGTAAAGGTAATAAGCAGGGATGATGACCAGTATTGGAAGCTGGGATTGTTCTATTTCAACCCTGATGACCCTGCTTTTATACTAGAAAAAAGGTTTGGAGTAGGTTGGACAATTAATTGGGCAAGGCCAATCGCCTGGGTAATAATAGGGGGAATATTACTTGCAACAGGGTTTTTTGAGTTTATTATCAAAATAATAGTAAAATGATTTATTTGTTATGAAATGATGAGTATTATATGAGGAGGCATTGATAATGACAATGATATCAAGAAAATTAGTAAGTGGCGTAGTAGCTGTGGCTATTTTGTGCAGCAGCTTTATGTCGGCATTTGCACAGGATACTGGCACTTCGACGGGCAATCAAACATCAACTACAGTCTCAGTGGGTAGTGAGGATAAAACAGCTATCTCAAGTACTGATGCTACAGCTTTAAAAAGTCCGGATACTCTAGTGCCACTAAGGTTTATATGCGAGTCACAGGGTGCAACTGTAGGCTGGGATGCAAAGACATGGAGTTCAAAGGTAGTAAAGGGAAACAAGTTACTAGAGGTAACAATAGGAAGTAAGCAGGCTAAGGTTAATGGTAAAATAGAGATGCTCAACAGTGCAGTTACTACAAAGGACGGAAGAATGCTAGTTTCCATAGCTCTAATAAATAAAGCGTTAGGAACACAGCTAACACCTGAGAAATGCTCAGAGATACTTGGCACAAAATTTATTGAGCTACTACAAGCAGGTGCTTATAGTGACTGCAAGGCTCTGGCAAATGACAGTTTCAATGCATTAGGAGATTCCGCATTAGGGCAATTAGCAATGAGTTATGCAAGTATGGGAGCATTGACCAAGAAATCAGTCAGCACAAAGAGTAATGCCGTACATATTAACAGTGCTATAGACTATTCACTTTCAAATGGTCAGCCCATTGAGATTATAGTGAGATTTGACTATAACTTAAAGGTTGATGACATTTACTTGAAGGCTCTTGACGGCGCACCTGCATATGTTACGCCTTCATACGATAATAAAAGCGGATATTCTGAGAGACAGGTTGTATTTGGTGAAAAGGGATGGGAAATTCCAGGAACACTTACTATTCCAAATGGCAAGGGACCTTTTCCAGTAGTAGTACTTGTACACGGCTCCGGACCAAATGATCAGGACGAAAGTGTGGGTTCTCTCAAGGCATTTAAAGATATTGCATGCGGTCTAGCTTCACAGAACATAGCTGTATTGAGATATGAAAAGAGAACCTATGAACACAATCTGAAAATAGCTTTCCAGCCAAATCTTACTGTTATGGAAGAAACGGTGAACGATGCTCTGTATGCAGCAAACTTCGTTTCCAAGCTACATGAAATAGACCCAGAGCAAGTATTTGTGCTAGGACACAGTCAAGGGGCACTTCTGTTACCTAGAATAATGACCAACGACAAGCAGAATGTAATAAAGGGAGGGATTATTGCAAGCGCAAATTCTAATTTCCTTGGAGATGTTATGTTGGACCAGTATGCATATCTTATGAAGCTAGGGCTTGCAACTCAGCAGCAATACGATAGCATTAAGGCACAGATTGATATGATTAAATCAGATGAGTTTACTGCTCAAAAGCAGCCACAGGGTTATGCAATGGGAGATGCTGCATGGTGGGCTGATT
>JAEZFR010000062.1 GCA_023417285.1 Bacillota bacterium | reverse complement strand
GGTCTAAGGTGTGCAATAGTTCTCAAAAACTCAAAAGAGTGTCTCTTTTTTTGTAACTGATAGTCAGATGGACACAGGTTCTCTATAATAACGCTCTTTGCTTTAACCTCAAAAGGCTGTTTTGCATTTGGTGTTTCAACCAAATCTCCTTCAACGAGAATTGATGAGCCAACAGAAAGCTTGGACACATCTTTAAAATTTTCAAGTGTATCGTCAAACACTACTTGCAAGTTCTTGAAAAAGCTTCCGTCATTGAGCTCGATAAAACCAAATGTCTTTGAATCTCTAACTGTTCTAACCCATCCTGGCACCGTAACAGTAGTGCCAATGTAGGCCTTTGGATCTCTGTATAACTTCTTGATATCGTGATAACTCATATTGCGCGTGCTCCTTTTATTGTTTCTTGGGAATAACCAGATAATATTTTAAGCCTTACCTAGCTATATGGCTATTATACAACTCTTTTTTACAAATACAACTAAAAGAGGTATATGTAATTATTTCCTGCTTTAAAGTAACTGTATATTATTTTCAGTGCATTCTTCTATCATATCATTTGGCCAAATAGAAGCCTGAACCTCACCTATATGAGCCTTTCCAAGAAGGAACATACAAATTCTTGATTGGCCAATTCCACCACCGATTGTATATGGAAGCTCTTTATTTATAAGGTCCCTGTGGAATTTATAATTCTTACGGTCTTCACATCCAGCTTTCTTGAGCTGAGCCACTAGTGAATCCTCATCCACTCTTATACCCATTGAGGATACCTCAAAGGCCTGATCTAGAACAGGATAGTAGAATACAATGTCTCCGTTGAGAGCCCAATCATCATAGTCGGGTGCTCTACCATCATGTTTTGTGCCAGATTTAAGCACATCACCAATCTGCATAACAAAATATGCCTTTTTTTCTCTGGCAAGTGCAGTTTCTCTCTCTTTTGGTGTCTTATCCGGATACATATCCTCAAGCTCTTGAGTTGTAATAAAGAAAATATCTTCTGGAAGGAACCTTTGCAACTTAGGATAGAGAGATGCAAGATAGTCTTCAGTCTTTTTGAAGACGCCATATATCCTTCTCACTATGTCCTTTAGAGTTTCTAAATTTCTTTCATCTTTTGAAATAATTCTTTCCCAGTCCCACTGGTCAACATAGACAGAATGAAGATTGTCCAAATCCTCATCTCTTCTGATAGCATTCATATCAGTATATAGACCTTCGCCTAAGCTAAAGCCATATCTCTTTAGGGCCATTCTCTTCCACTTTGCAAGAGAATGAACAACTTCAACTGTATCCCCGCCAATACCTTTAACATCAAATGATACTGGTCTCTCAACACCATTTAAATTATCATTGAGACCTGTATCCGGCTTAACAAAAAGCGGTGCAGATACCCTGGTCAAATTTAGCGCCTTTGCTAACTCATTTTCAAAAAAATCCTTTGTCTTCTTGATGGCTACCTCAGTCTCTCTAATATTCAAAAAAGACTTATAGCCAGCAGGTTTATATAATGTATTCATTTAAAGACCCCCTTGTCTTTTTTCTAACCCTTTTAGTATATAACAGTAAATATAATACTACAATATTTTAATAAAGATAATGTAAAGGCTGTTTTAACAACATAATAGTTGCTAAAACAGCCATATGATTTTTTATTATACTTATATCATAGTATCAAGTGTATTTTTAACTTCTACAAGGAATTGCTCTGTGTTAACAACCTTGATGTTATCCATTTCAGCAAGCAGTGCAAGGTCCTTTGTCATTATGCCATTTTCAATGGTCTTGATTGATGCCTTTTCTAGCTTATCAGCAAACTCAACAAGTTCACTTATTTCGTCTAGCTCTCCTCTTTTTCTAAGAGCTCCTGTCCAAGCAAAGAGAGTAGCCATTGAGTTTGTGGAGGTTTCCTGACCCTTAAGATGCTGATAATAGTGTCTTTGAACCGTTCCATGTGCTGCTTCATATTCATAGAAGCCCTCTGGAGATACCAGCACTGAGGTCATCATTGCAAGACTTCCGAATGCAGTTGCTACCATATCGGACATTACATCCCCATCATAGTTCTTACAAGACCAGATAAATCCACCCTCTGATCTAACAACACGTGCAACAGCATCATCAATAAGAGTGTAGAAATACTCAATACCAGCCTCCTTGAACTTTGCATCATACTCTTTGTCGTAGATTTCTTGGAATATATCCTTGAACGTATGGTCATATTTCTTTGAAATGGTATCCTTTGTAGCAAACCAGAGATCCTGCTTCTGATCAAGTGCAAAGTTAAAGCATGCTCTTGCAAAGCTTTCAATTGATTTATCAATGTTGTGCATACCAAGTATTACGCCTGCACCCTCAAAATCATAGATAGTCTGGCGCATCTCTTCACCATTTTCTCCAGTAAAGACTAGCTCAGCCTTTCCTGCTCCTGGCACACGATATTCTACATCTCTGTAAACATCACCATATGCATGTCTAGCTATAGTAATTGGCTTATTCCAGGTCTTTACAAAAGGCTTTATGCTATCTACCAATATAGGTGCACGGAATACTGTACCATCAAGAATAGCTCTGATTGTACCATTTGGGCTCTTCCACATCTCCTTGAGGTTGTATTCCACTACTCTTTCTGCATTTGGAGTAATTGTCGCGCACTTAACCGCAACGCCGTATTTCTTTGTTGCAATAGCGGAATCAGTTGTTACCTGGTCATCTGTCTGGTCTCTGTATTCGAGACCAAGATCATAGTACTCAGTCTTTAGATCGATATAAGGTGTGAGTAATATATCCTTAATCATTTTCCAGATTACTCTGGTCATTTCGTCTCCATCCATTTCGACAAGTGGAGTTTTCATTGTAATTTTAGCCATATCAATACCCCTTTGATAATTTATTTTTATGTTAATTAATAGAATGCTGAATTTGTTATTGTTTTCACATACTTTAATATAGCATAACAAATGCTCATATGTAAACGTGATTTTTTACATAAATTTTCAAAATTTTTACCTGTTTTTATAATAGAATACTGCCAATTGTGTTCTGTCTCTAAGTGATAATTTTTCTAATAATATACTTATATAGTTTCTAACTGTTCCTTCGCTAAGAAAAAGCTGCTCTGATATTTCTCTATTATTAAGGCCGTCGGCAATTAATGTGAGCAATTCCACTTCCTTTTCAGACAGGTTATAGCGTGAAAAATCGGGCTGCTTTTGGTCTTCATCAAGTAAATGAGGTAACTTCGATATGATTTCATCACCAAATACACTCTGCCCTGCAAATACCGCCCTTATTGCAGGCACAATGCATTCAAAATTCTGCTTAAGAATGTATCCCTTTGCCCCAATTTTAAGCGCCTTTGCTATGTACTCATCATCTAAAAAGGTGGTGAGAAAAAGAATTTTTGCACTAGAATGCTCAAGTATAATTTTTTCAGCCGCTTCAAGCCCTGTCATTTCATCCATTCGGATGTCCATAAGAAGAACATCGGGAGAGTACTTCCTATACAAGTCGATTGCCATATGCCCATTGTTACCTGTCTCAGGCACATGAATTTGGCCATCCGCTTCAAGTATAGTCTTGAGCGAAGTACACACC
>JAEZFR010000056.1 GCA_023417285.1 Bacillota bacterium | reverse complement strand
GATACATTTTGCTTGCTACGAGTTATCTTTAGAGGCTTTTTATAACAATATTCTACCGTGAGAGCACCTTCATCATCAATTAGAACATGTATGTAATTATCAAATACACTGTGCCCTTGATATACTCCCTTGTACATAATTTTAATGCTGTCCCCCTCTTTGATTGCGGGGTAATACCCATCTAAAATAAATTCAGTATCAAAAGGTACGCATGAATCCTTAAAAAAGGACTTAACAAAAGCATCAGCGCTATCCCTGTTAGTAATTTTGCTAACATCTACTTTAGCGCTATTGTCGGTGTATATAAAATTAAATGCAGTTTTAAACTCAAGAATCTTGTTTCCATTTACATATCTGCCTATTCCGCTATTTTTATATGTGGTGCCAAATAACCATTTAAGTATGTCAGAGCGATTGAGTTCTTGTTCAGCGTACTGAAGCATGTGATCCTCTACTATGTCCTTTGGTATGGGACATTCTATACGAACATTGTTGAGCTCTAGTATTTTCCTGGTATTACTGATTGTTTCATCAGACACTTCCTCAACCTTGTAAATGTTATATAGTATTACTGACAAGCACACATTGAGTATAATAAATGATAATATAAGTATATTTTTAGCTCGTTTCCAATCCATAAATCTTGCCCCTCTATACTTTCGATGTAGTTTCACATCAAGTATCATCGTTGATTAACTGTTATTATCCTAACTTACTAACTGTCGCCCATAAACATCATTTTTTATTTGATTGTCTGAGTGGTATATCATAGCAGTTATCTTCTGTAAATATTGCAACTCTTGGCGAAACAGAAATAGACTTTTCTATATATCTCTGTAGTACATAACATGCTTCTACATCTCTTATAGATATCGTTGCAGTATCAAGTGTTGGATAATTAGTAGCTAGACTATCCGCTACTTCCGAAATATTAAGCTGATATTCCTTGTTATAATCAGAAGGCTTAAATGTCATTGCTACCCATTGGGCATGTGTAACCCTCTTGCTGTTTACTTCTATAGAAATAATACTTGAGAGCTTATTACCGCCTACTTCATAATTATTTAAAAGTATAGGAACCTGCCCTTCTTTAGTATCTATGGTAATATCAAATTTAAATACATATGATAGGGTTTTTTCTTCAATTGATTTTAGATACACATTCACTCCCGATAAAAGCTTATTGTGCTTGCTATGTTCAATCATAAATGTAATAGCTTTTTTGTATGCATCCAAGATTTCTGCCTTCTCTGAAGGAACTTGAAGCCCTATGTATCTGTATTCTATTGTTGAATCCTTATAAACCTTGTATATATTCTCTCCGTTTTTAAATACCAAAGCACCGTTTTGATCATAATCTGGAAAAAGGTCAATTACCGAGTCACCGAATAACTTTTGTGAAATAGCATCTAGGTCATAGCTTCCATTTTGTATACTGCTTTCGAATAGTGGACTAATTTCGGCATCAGAATAAAGCTCATAGCTCACTTTTGTAATTGGTGTCAGTATATCCTGAGAAATAGCACCCTGTTTAGTTCTAAATTTCTCAAATGCAAACTCGTAATTTTTAACGTTGGACTTAGCTATATATGAATTATACAGTCTTAAGAAGGTGTCCTTTCCAATAGACTCTGTTGTATTGGATGGCAACTCATAGGAGTATATCTTATCAGACGATCTTATAAATATCATGTCGCTGTAATTATTATCAATGTCATTTGGGCTAATAATATACTTGTATATGTTTTTGGGGCCCTCACTTGAGCACTTAGTTTCAATGACCCACTCTATGATTTCTGTCGGTATGGAGGTCTTGAATTCAAATGCGTATGGCCTAGAAGCAACCAACTTTCCCCATTTATCAGGGTCATAATCCTCTGTTAGTTTAGGCTTGTCCCCTAGTACCTTTGCAAGGTATTTCTGAGAACTTTCCCACAAAAGTTGGTACTCTTCCGAACCATTTTCTATAATAAAATGATCACTCTCATAGCCTGATGAGAGTATAACCTTATATGGACGTACAAAATCAGCCTTTACATCATCTGATGTGGCTTGTGACATCGGATTTGACGCAAAGATGGAGTCTAAAAAAGAAAAAGGAAAACTGCCGGATTGACTACTCCACAGAATTCCTACCTGTATGATACATGTAACCACTAGCGCGGCTAACAATAATGTCTTAAATTTTTCAGTATAATATCCATATTTTCTTCTATGCACTGTTCTTATCCATCTTATAATTTTTTGAGGAAATCAACTGCATTTAAAATGCTATCCCTAATTTCTTCAGCCCAGTTCTTTTTCTTGGGCTCTGATACTGTAATAGTGTAAAAGTTTTCCTGTGGTTTATCCTTGGTTTTCGCTGTGTAGGCCTTTATCTTTATGCTGTTGTCACCCTTTGACTTAAGCTCATAATTCTTGGCATAAATCTTACCATTCCCAACCTTAACAACATTGTCACCGTCAACAGTAGGTAGAACCTTGTATTCGGAAGCCTTTGAGTCAAAGTAAAAAACTTCGATAAAGGTTTCATCAAAAACACATATTCCACAAATTGAGATGACAGCCTTATCTGATACCATATCACCTTCCGGCTTGGTAATATCAATAATATCGCCTGCATAAGCAGGTATTGTAATGGAAGATAAACAAAAACACATAATTATAATAAATGCTAATAATTTCTTTTTCACTTTTTCACCCCATAAGAAACCTATTGGCTGAACAACAAAGAAGCAAAATCTAACTATCACTAATATAATTATAATATAAAATTTGTTACAAATCCATTACATACCATTTAAAATACATTTACACTGCTGAAGGTAGCTTTGCTGTTACCTCAGTGTAATCCATGCAAAATACGCTTACACTGCTGAAGGTAGCTTTGCTGTTACCTCAGTGCAATCCATGCAAAATACGTTTACACTGCTGAAGGTAGCTTTGCTGTTACCTCAGTGCCCTTACCATATTCACTCGCAATACTAATAGAACCACCATGAGCCTGAATTATTTCCTTTGCAATAGCCAATCCTAAGCCAGTGCCGCCCATATCTCTAGACCTTGCTTTATCCACTCTATAGAAACGTTCAAACACTCTTGGAAGAGCATCATTCGGGATACCAATACCATTGTCGGTGACCTTGATATACACGTCATTATACAGCTTTCCAACATAAACCGTAATACTACCACCCGGTGCAGTATACTTTAGAGCATTGCTTATAAGATTTACAATTACCTGCTCGAGCCTGTCGTTATCTGCTGTAATCAAAGGTATATCCCCAATTACAAAGCATTCTAACTTTTGATTGTTTTGAGCAGCTTCAATTTGCATCCTCTCCACAATCTCCTTTGTCAGTGCTGCTAGCGAGATATTCTGCATCTTCCAGTTCATTTGCTGATTATCCAATCTTGATAATTGCAGCAAATCCTTGACTAGACGAGTCATTCTATCTGCCTCTGAATTAATAACTGAAAGAAATCTCTCAGTAGTTTCTTTGTCTTCGGCAGCACCATCTAGAAGAGTTTCGGTATAACTTTTTATTGAGGTAATAGGTGTTCTAAGCTCATGAGAAACATTAGCAACAAACTCACGCCTCATTGCCTCTAATTTTTGCTGTTCAGTAACGTCATGGAGCACTACAATTATACCTTCTGGTTTCTTATTGGTATCGGTGAATACAGCAAAATACACCTTTACATACATATCATCTATAATTGCATCCGATTCACTAACAGGTGAGTTCTCGAAATACACAATATCTTCAATCTTAACTTTCAACCCAACCTTTTGGGCAAATTCAGCAAAGGACATTTCCTCGGCAACTTGACCAAACAACTTACGCGCGGCAGGATTTACGTGTATTGTCCTACCATCAAGGCCAAATGCCATAATGCCATCGGCCATATAATTTATAATGGTTTCAACCTTATTCTTCTCACTTGATATCTCTACAAGCGTCTTTTTTAACTCATGCGCCATGTAGTTAAATGTCTTTGTCAGGTTACCTATCTCATCGGCTGACTTAACAGCAAGCGGCTGGTCAAACTTTCCTTCTGCGACCTTTTCCGCCTTGTGCATAACGCTTACTATAGGGGAAGTAATTGTCTTTGAAAGTAAATAACCTAAAACTAAAGATAATAATACTGCAAAGATAGCACTTGTGAATATAAGGCTATTGAATTTTGATAAAATATCCGCCCACGCGTCCTTTTGATAAGCAAAGTAAAAAATAATATCCTCTCTGCCTTTGGGCTGAAGTATATATTCAAAATACTGTCTATCTCCATCCTTTATAAGAGTTTTATTTTCTTTAAAGCCCTGTTGGGCCCATATAGAAATAAGGTTTTCGGAGTTTGCATATAACTTCTCTACGAATTTTTCAGGTGTTTCTATGAACTCTTTGTCAGATGAATATATAATATTTCTCGTTGGCTTATTATCCTCATTAATATCTATAATGGTCATCGTTAAGTATTCCCTAACGCCAAAATAGCTTTTGTCATCGCCTTTTTCCTTGAATATACTAATAAGCTCCTCATTGGAAATAGGTGTACTACTATTTACTATACGTACCCCTTCCCAATTTTTATATCCATTGGTGATCTCAGTCCTGAAGCTATCGTAATAAATTGTTCTGAGTCCAGAGTTTATTACAACGTATACTACAACCACCAAAATAACGCACATTGACATAAATATATAAACTAGTTTCCACTGCAAACTTCGCAGTAACCTTACTAAACGCCTCCAGAACTTCATAGCAACGGCATTTTCCTTTCAACTTTTATATCTTAGAATCTGTTAAAATAATACCCTACACCGCGCTTAGTTATAATGTATTGAGGTACAGCAGGGTCCTGCTCAAGCTTTTCTCTGACTCTTCTCACAGTAACATCAACTGTTCTGACATCGCCATAATACTCATAACCCCAAACCTTCTCGAGCAACGTCTCTCTTGAGAATATTGTTCCCTGTTGTGCAGCAAGGAACTTAACCAATTCAAACTCTCTAAGTGTCAACTCTATTACCTCATCATCTCTTCTGACCTCATAGCGGTCAACATCAATAATAAGGTCACCATATTTATTTACATGAGATTGTTCTGCCACTGGATTTTCAGGTGGTGTAAGTCTTCTAAGATTAGCCTTGACACGAGCCATAAGCTCTCTTGGACTAAACGGCTTAGTTATATAGTCGTCTGCTCCAAGTTCAAGACCCAAAACCTTATCCACTTCTTCTTCCTTTGCCGTTAGCATAAGAATTGGAGTAGCAAGAGTTTGTCTGAGCTTTCTGCAAACAGTAAAACCGTCCATTTTGGGAAGCATAATGTCCAAAAGAATCAAGTCTGGATTTTGGGATAGTGCTAGTTCTATAGCTTGCTCACCATCATAGGCTTCAATTGTATCGTAGCCTTCTTTTTTTAGATTGAACCTCAAAATATCGACTATATTTTTTTCATCATCAACAATTAATATCTTTTTACTCAAAAACGACACCCCTAACACTTTTATATTGCTTTACATTCATTTATCTATAAAAACATGATTAATAGGATTATACCATTAATTCCTCGTAAAGAAAAATTAATATTTTGGTAATTTTATGGGGTTTTGTTACTATTTGATTAAAGCAGAGTGCACTTCTGTAATTTAGACGTAAAATTACTGAAAAGGTTGCAGGTAGAGTTAAAAAATTTTCAAGAGCATTTTTCAGCCCTACTTTTGGCTGCAATAGTTGGATATAAACCAGTCATAAGTACTTGATATTCCATCCTCTAGCTGTAGTGAGGACTTCCACCCGGCACGCTCAAGCCTGCTGACATCAAGCAGTTTTCTAGGTGTTCCATCAGGCTTGGTTGTATCCAGTACAATCTCGCCATTATAACCTACTACCCTTTTTATTATTTGTGCAAGTTCGAGAATAGTAACCTCTTGCCCTGTTCCTACATTGAAGAATTCATTTCCGTTATAGTTATTCATCAGATAAACACATGCATCCGCCAAATCATCAACATGTAGGAATTCTCTTAGTGGAGTACCTGTTCCCCAAAGCACTACTTCCTTTGCATTATTAATCTTTGCTTCATGAAACTTTCTCATGAGTGCGGGCAGTACGTGGGAATTATTTAAATCAAAATTATCGTTTGGTCCATATAGGTTTGTAGGCATAGTGCTTATGAAGTTTGTTCCGTATTGTGTATTATAAAACTGACACATCTTAAGTCCTGATATCTTTGCTAAAGCATAAGCTTCGTTAGTAGATTCAAGTGCACCCGTCAGAAGATACTCCTCCTTTATGGGCTGAGGGCATAACTTTGGATAAATGCAAGAGCTACCCAGGAACAAAAGCTTATGTACGTTGTACTTGTGCGCGGCATTTATGACATTGCACTGAATCAGCTCGTTCTGCATAATGAAATCTGCCGGGTAGGTGTTGTTGGCATAAATGCCGCCTACCTTTGCTGCCGCCAGAAATACGTATTCGGGCCTTTCAACAGAGAAAAACTCATTTACGGCCGCCTGGTTTGTAAGGTCTAACTCAGAATGTGTTCTATTGACAAAATTGCTACAGCCATCCTTCTCCAGTCTTCTCACTATAGCTGATCCGACAAGTCCACGGTGTCCTGCAACAAATATTTTTGATTTTGGGCTTAACATGAATTACCTCCTGCAATAATAAAAAAATAATAATGAGCTTTATAACTAATAAGTTTTTGACAAATGAGTTTATAACTAATGAATTTAATAATAAGTTTAATAACAATTTTAATAAAACCTGAGCAAGAAAAATCTACCCTGTATATTGGGTTTCTACAGCAAATCTCCTTTTCCATCCTGCTTGAGCTTTTCCACTATTGTCTTTACGTCCTGAGCCCTGGACTTTGGACAAATCAGCAAGGCGTCATCGGTATTGACTACTATCAGGCTCTCTAAGCCGATTGTGGAGATGAGCCTACCGTTTCCGTATACAATGCAGTTCTTGGTATCTATTCCGATATGCTCGGCTTTTATAATATTGCCATTATCGTCGGGCTTGAATATGGCACCTAGTGAATCCCAGCTTCCAACATCATTCCAGCCAAAGTCACCGGGAATAACCAATACATTGTCAGCTCGCTCCATGATACCAAAATCAATAGATATACTCTGAAGCTGCGGATAGAGTTGGCTTATTTTGCTGGTTGTAGTATGCGTAGCTTGAGCTTCCCCAATATAATTGGTAGCTGGCATGCTTTCCATAATCTCTTGCATCTTGTCATACATCTTTGGTAGAAATCTTCCGAAGCTTTCAATTATCACAGAGGTTTTCCAGATGAACATGCCGCTGTTCCAGAGATACTGTCCACTTCTGAAGTAATGCTCTGCAACTTTATAGGACGGCTTTTCTACAAAATCTTCTACCGTATAAAATCCATTGCTCTCCTCGCTCTTGTCAAAGCATATGTATCCATAGCCAGTTGCAGCGAATGTCGGTTTGATTCCTATAGTAATAAGACTATCGCTTTGCTCTGCCCTCTCCATACTCTTGCTGAGCGTGTGCTGCACCTGTGCAATATCTTCAATAAAATGGTCAGAAGGCAATATGCACATAACGCCTTCACCATGATACCGCTCAAGCAACATAGCAGCATAAAGGATGCAGGGTGCCGTGTTTCTCCCAACCGGTTCGCAAATAATATTTTGTTTGGGCAGACTATCGGATATCATGCTTTTTAGGGAGGCAGCCTGAGCCTCACCAGTTACTATGAAAGTATTATTGATGGGCACTACCCCTTCTAGACGTGCAATTGTCTCATTTATCATAATGTCATTGCCGCTAAGATTCAATAACTGTTTGGGCGAATTCTGTCTGCTTAGTGGCCAAAACCTTGTGCCCCCTCCGCCTGCAAGAATAACGGCATATCTATTCATAATTAGTGTCCTCCAAATATAAATATCATTGTAGTTTCGCAATATATGTTGCGAGTATAAATGACCTAAATACTTGCCATCCTATATTGGTTAGATGCCCCCTGAGCACTTGTAGTTTGGTACTATAACTTTGATATACTCTTTTGCCTCATCGGCATTTGTCATTATTATGTCTTTCAAGCACTCAATTTCTCTCTTTAGCATGGCAAGGTCTGTATACAATGGCTTTGCAACAAAAATCTTATTATTTTTGGTCGCCTCAATCCCCTCTTCTGCTAACAACAATTCTTCATAAAGCTTCTCACCTGGACGTAAGCCTGTAAATTCTATTTGGATATCTACATCAGGCTCAAATCCGGAAAGCTTTATCAAGTTTCTAGCTAAATCATAAATCTTGACAGGCTCACCCATATCAAGAACAAATATTTCCCCGCCCTCAGCCATAGAGCCCGCCTGTAAAACCAGCTGTACTGCCTCCGGAATGGTCATGAAGTACCTTATAATTCCAGGATCTGTTACTGTTACAGGACCGCCCTGCTCTATCTGCTTTTTGAATAAAGGAATTACACTCCCATTGCTGCCCAGTACGTTTCCAAACCTCACCGCTACGAACTCAGTCTTACTCTGCTTGTCAAATGCCTGAACTATCATCTCGGCAATTCGCTTGGTAGCCCCCATAATGTTGGTCGGATTAACTGCCTTGTCGGTTGATATCATTACAAATCGCTCAACCGAGAACTTGTCCGCACATTCTGCAACATTTAAGGTTCCAAATACATTGTTCTTTATTGCCTCTGTTGGATTTGCTTCCATGAGGGGTACGTGCTTGTGAGCGGCAGCATGGAAAACTATGTTTGGTCTGTATTGTTTAAATATGTATTCAAGCCTTGCCTTCTCACGAATATTTGCAATAATAGTTGTGAGATTAAGACCGGGTTGAGTCTTTATAAGCTCGTTTTGGATATCATAGGCATTATTTTCGTAGTTGTCCAGAATAATGAGCTGCTTGGGTGAAAAGGTAGCTATCTGTCTGCACAGCTCTGAAC
>JAEZFR010000046.1 GCA_023417285.1 Bacillota bacterium | reverse complement strand
ATATACGCCAAACTTCTGTTTGAATAACACTTAGTGTTAAGTATATTTCCGTAAACCGGAGTTTCATCAAGCTTGGTAAAAATTAATCTGTAATTAGGGATAAAATCATAATTACTAATGATATCCTTACTGTTTTTGGAGCTAACTGTTGCACTAAGTACAAGGAAAATCTCATCAGCCTTACATTCTTTTGTAAGTAATTTCAGTTCTTCAAACTTTTGTTTATTTCTATGGCTACACCCAGCAGTATCAATTAGAATTACGTCCTTATCACTATATCTCTCTATCTCTGTACCTATTTCATTTATTGTATAGGCAATTGAAAGTGGTATCCCTAGAATCTCCGCATAAGTTTTCAATTGATCGACTGCAGCTATCCTGTATGTATCTGCAGTAATGAGCCCTACCTTCTTTTTATTAGCAAGCATAAAGCTAGCTGCTAACTTTGCTAAAGTAGTAGTCTTACCAACACCCGTTGGCCCAACAAATAGTATTACTGTTGGCTTCCCATCTGACCTTAGCCTTATAGGTTCTGCTCTGCCAAATAGTGAAGAGATGACAGAATACATTGCAAGAGCTGCATCATTGACACTTCTCGTACTACTCTTCTTAGCAACTTGATCAATTATTCTCTGTGCTAATTCAGGCTCTACTTCATTTTTTAACAAGTTGTTATATAACAGTTGAAATACATTGGGCATTTGTCTGCTATCATTTTCTACGTGTAATGTTGACCTAGTCGAATCTGGTTTTACTGCATCTAACAAGCGTCCCATCATGCTTTCAATATTACTTACTTTATTCTCTAACTCAGTAAATTTTTCCTCTTTTTGTGACAATTTATTTTTGTCTAAAACTCTTTCTGAGGTGGTAGATTGCTCTACTTTGGCTACTTCAAGCTCTCGTGTTCGAGAAGAATCATCATCAATTGCAGCCATTATTTCAATCATAGGTTTAACAAAGTACTTTTTGATACCCCTCTGACGAACCTTTTTTGTATTTAAGATTATTGCATTATTACCTAAATCCATTTTAACCTTGAGTAAAGCTTCTTGTGTATCCTTACCTAAATAACGCTTAATCTTCATATGTTACGCTTTCCTTCCTTAATCTTCATATGTTACGTTTTCTTTTCTTAGTTAAAGATAAAAAACTTTTCTTAATTGAACCTCATATGTAATTGATATTCATATGTTTGCAATGTCATCTTAAACGCTGATTATATAACACCTAATCAGATATTTAACTCATAATACTATATGCTTACCATCCCAACAGATTGTACCTCTACTGATGGGTCAATTTCATTATACGATAAAACCACCAATCCTGGAATAACATTTTCAGTTAGACGCTTAAAGTACAATCTCACAACGGGTGATGCAAGAACTATCGGCTGTCCTCCAAGCTGAATAAGCTTCTGTACATTTTTTGACAAATTATTTACTATAGAATTTGAAACAGCTGGATCCAAAGTCAGATAAGAACCGAACTCTGTCTTTTGCACAGAATCAATAATCATCTGCTCAACCTTCGGATCTATGGTTATAACATTGTTGTTACCCGAGAAAAATTTCTTTGATATGCTTCTACCAAGTGCCTGTCTAACATATTCAGTAAGCATATCTGTATCATGGGTAGCCTGAGCAAAGTCAGCTAGTGTTTCTAATATAGTAACCATGTCTCTGATAGAAACACCTTCTTTTAAAAGGTTAGCAAGTACCTTTTGAATTTCACCAACACTCATGACCTTTGGCACAAGTTCATCAACAATAGCAGGATAGTTTTGCTTTATATTGTCCACAAGTGTCTGTACTTCCTGTCTTCCGAGCAACTCATATGCATGCTTCTTAATTATTTCAGTAAGATGTGTTGCAATAATTGAAGGTGGATCAACAACAGTATATCCAAGCATCTCCGCTCTATCTCTCTGACTTTCCTGTATCCAAATTGCGGGAAGACCAAATGCAGGCTCAACAGTCTTTATACCCTCAACATCCTCCTCAACATCACCGGAATTCATAGCAAGAAAGTTATCAAAGATTAAGCTTCCTTTTGCAACCTCAGCTCCCTTTATCTTGATGACATATTCGTTTGGACTGAGCTGTATATTATCTCTTAGTCTAATTACAGGAACAAGCATACCAAGTTCTAATGCAAGCTGCCTCCTGATAAGAACAACTCTGTCCAGCAAATCGCCACCTTGATTTACATCTGCTAGCGGAATAATACCATACCCAAATTCAAGCTCGATTGGGTCTATTTGCAAAAGACCTATTACGTTCTCAGGTTTTCTAATTTCTTCAACTTCACTCTCTTGTATCTGAACTTCTTCCTCCTGTTCAGCCTCCTTTTGCATTTGAGTTATCTTATAGCCCATAAAGACTAAAGCAGCACCTAATACAACAAACGGAACGGGATTTAAGAGTGGGGCCATTGCTAAAGAAAGTCCAGCTGCTATGAACAAAACTTTTGGATTGTAGAAAAGCTGACGGAGAATATCCTTATTGAGATCAGACTCTGCACCTGCTCTTGTAACAATAAAGCTGGTTGCAGCTGAAATCATCAAAGCAGGAACCTGGCTTACGAGACCATCACCAATAGTTAATATAGTATAATTTGAAAGCGCTTCACTAATTTCCATATCCTGCATTAGCATGCCGGTAATAAGACCACCAGCAATATTAACAATTGTAATAACAATACCCATAATGGCATCGTTTTTTACAAACTTAGTAGCACCATCCATAGATCCATAGAAATCTGCTTCTCTCTGAATCTTCTTTCTTCTTTCTTTTGCTTCATCCTCTGTTATAAGACCGGTATTTAAATCTGCATCAATTGCCATCTGTTTACCCGGCATCGCATCAAGTGTAAATCTTGCTGCAACTTCTGCAACTCTTTCAGAACCCTTGGTAATAACCATAAAGTTTACTAGCATAATTATAATAAATACTATAAAGCCAACTACAAGATTACCGCCACCAACAAATTTACCAAAGCCTTCAATAACGTCTCCGGCTTTACCCTCTGATAGAATAAGCTTTGTTGCTGTAACATTTAGCGACATTCTATAAATTGTTGTTACGACAATAAGCGTTGGAAATACCGACAAATCCAATGCCGTCTTTAAGTAAATTGTATTAAGCATTATTACAGCAGCCAAAATTATATTAATTGCTAATAATACGTCTAGCAAAAAAGCAGGAATGGGCAATATAAGTGCAAGTATTGCAAATATGACCATCAAAGGTACTACATAATTCCCTATCTTTGCCACTATTATCCCCCTCGTAAAATAAACTTTTTATAAATTTAATAATAAATCCTAATTGAATCTTAACCTATGCATTTTTGAGATTATATACAAATGCCAGTATTTCTGCCACCGCTTGATATAACTCAGGTGGTATAGCTTCTCCAACATCAACTGTGCTATATAATGTCCTGGCCAGCTGTTTGTTCTCTACAACTTGAACTTTATTTTGCTGTGCCATTTCTTTTATTCTAAGTGCTATGTAATCCTGACCTTTAGCAATAACGTAAGGTGCAGGTGATTTTTGTGTATCATATTTCAGTGCTACCGCAAAATGGGTTGGGTTTGTTATAACAACATCAGCATTAGGCACTTCTTGCATCATTCTCTTCATAGACATCTGTCTTTGCTTTTGCTTGATCTTTGACTTTACTTCAGGATTTCCTTCCTGCTGCTTAAATTCCTCCTTGACCTCCTGCTTAGTCATTTTGAGTTTTTTTTCATAGTCATACTTTTGATAAATATAGTCAAGCAAGCCTAAGATAACAAGAGCTATACATATTCTTATAGAAACATTAAATGCTGCATTACCTATGTATAACAATACACCAGCAAGGGTCGTATCCATTAGTGTAAGAACCTGTGTGGTCTGATCACTTAAATATGAATAAGCCACTGTACCCACAATAATAATTTTTATTATAGCTTTTAAAAGCTCAACCATTGACCTCAATGAAAAAAATCTTTTAAAGCCACTTAAAGGATTAATTCTGCTAAATTGAGGCTTTAATGGCTCAAGCGTTAGCAAGAATCCCACCTGAACATATCCTGCAATTAAGCCAGAAACCGCTGCAATCAACAAAATTGGTAGTATTGTTTTTATCAGAACCATTATAGATTCTATAGCTATATTTGCCAACATTGCAAAATCAAGACTAGCAGAGTTTACAAGATACTCCTGATAGATTCTTTTAAAGTAAAGTGTTAACTGGTCATATATAGTAGGCCCAAATATCTTCAGCGACACAATCAAAATTAGTAGAATAAACCCTGTTGATACTTCTCTGCTCTGAAAAACCTGACCTTTTTTCCTTGCATCAGATTTTTTCTTTGGAGTAGCTTTCTCGGTCTTATCCCCAGCCGATTCGGCAAAAAGCTGATAATTAAGGTTTATCTTCAAGTATTTGGTATT
>JAEZFR010000008.1 GCA_023417285.1 Bacillota bacterium | reverse complement strand
AAAATTCTGCTATCCCTTGTGCTGGTATCACCATTTGCTGAAAATGGGTTTATCTCCCTATCTCCGTACTTAAACTTAACTTCTCCAGTTATAACCTCTGCTACCCTATCAAGATATATTTTAGGTTCGAATTTTAGTCGCTCTATAGATTCGCTTAATGCATCATCAAAATATACACTGGAACACCTTTCAATATGAGGAAGAATATCTGTAAAAAGCAACTCCCTATCTTTATCAAAAAAAGTGACCCTGCAAGTCTTCTTCCCTCTGATCATATTTATAAATGGACTTAGTATGCCTTTTTGCTTCGATGATATCTTATGAATGATATTACCATACAGTACGTATTCCTTATCTAAAGTTAAGGGAACTAGCTCCTGCTGCAAATCCATGCTCATATCAACCCCAGCTGTACCCTTCGTGAGGAAAAAGTCCACAGGTATGTCTTCTTCTTTAATTATAACTTCCTCAATTTTTTTATCTTCAATTATTAAATTGAATTTAGATTCCTTTAATATACCAAGTATCCGCTTCAAAGCAGGCTCTGTCAGGAATACTTCCTTATCATTGAAATTACTTTTTCTCCTAATATCGGGAGTAAAATAGTCTGCAAGAATATCATTTTGGTATAATTCGCCCAAATAATCAATCATCTTTTTATCCACACCAAAAAAGTCTTGCGTTCTTGCATCAAAACTAAAGCCTTTTCCGAAGCTGATTTCTTTTTTATTATTGTAGGCGGTAAAAAATTCGCTAAAATTTCGCACAATATAAAGCCTATCCAGACCAATTTTGAGACTTACTGAGGCACACGGTCCACGTTTTGGTGAAGAGGTAGAAAATATGCTGATAGTGTATTCAACCAAGAGCTGCGTTTTAATATCACTGCCGCGGCCCCTAAAGTATTCAAACAGTATATTTGTTGAGCGCTTTTGTGCTGATGCGTCAAAAAAACCTTCAGCATCCTTTTCTAAAATGAATAGTAGTACCGCAACAATGTGTGGGCATAGGTTGTCAGGCTCTCTTTCATTTACCTTATAATCCTGACATGAGCAATAGCAGCTATCCATCTCACCTGATTTATCAAAAGATATTTGTACATTACATGGGCGAGTTCCAATAACAGTAGCATCAAAAAGGCTCTTCTCCTCATTGTAGGAGACAGCCTTTATTCTTCTAGATGTAAGATATTCTGAGCCCTTTTTAAATTTTAAAGGGGAAGATTTCTTATATATAAATTCCTTGGATATCGAAAACATTATTTAATTACCTCTTTAAAGGTTATACCTAAATATAATATACATATTATATCCAATTTTCCTCTGTTTGTATAAAGTTTGTTTGCTTAGTTTTTGAAATTTTATTAAGTGGGAGGCAGATAATAAAACTTGTTTCATCTTGAGTGCTTACAATACAAATGGTACCATTGCATTGTTCTATATGATTTTTAACTATGCTGAGCCCAAAGCCCCTTTCATTACTACTCTTAACTTTTGTTGAAAAACCGGTATCGAAAATCCTTTTTTGTACATCACTAGTAATTTGAGGACCATTATTAGAAATAACTAATTGATAGGTATTTTCTGTAATTTTGCCTGAGATATTAATGTATTTATCAGATAATCCAGCATGAGTAATGGCTTCAAAAGCATTTTGTGTGATATTTGCTATAATTGTAGCAATAATGTGTTGATTGATGCATGCATTATCTAGAGAGTGCTCAAAATCAGCTTTAATTTTTACGCTCTTCTGTAGAGCATTATTGTACTTAACATTTAAAATGGCATCTACAAAGTCATTACCTGAGTTAGAGTTAAAGTTTACTATCATCTTACTGCTCGCGTATTCATTTATGTAGGATTTGATTCTATCGAATGCATCGTCTTTTCTTAGGCAGCAAAGGCCATATATTGTTGCTAGATGGTTCTTATACTCATGCCTTTCTTTAGCCATTAGATCATTAAATTCTTTCATTTGAGATACGCTTTTTTCTATTGCTTTATTTTCATACTTCATTCTTTCTATATTTTTAACCTCTTTAAAGGTCATCAACATTGCTCCAAACATAATAATACAAATAATTCCAGAAGCTACTCCATAATATACCTTAATGCTGTTATCAATGCACATAGCTATAATCATGGTAACCATAATTGCACCACAGCATGCTACAATTAACAACATCTGCCAATACTCGAATTCCCCTTCAGTATCATTCTTATTAAGCCAGATGCTCCCAATGTTGATTTTTTGTAATATAACTACCACTGTAAATTCCAGGACTTTAACACCTAACACAGTTATAATCATTAAGGGTGAGGTATATTTGAGCTGTTCTTGCGTATCCGGTCCAAATATCAAAGCAAATATTAGTATGGCTAAAGTCTCTAATATGAACATACCACAGAAAATTAAGCAACATTTTAAGAGCACCTTAAATATATTTGAATCAAATAAGCAAGACATAAGAAATGCAGATGTAAGAATAATAGCTATAGTATCAAGTCCCTTGGGTAAAAAGTTTGTAAACAAAATAGAGTAAGAACAGTAAGCTACTAAAAAGAGTAAAACCCTTATTGCTTTTGTTAATATGTATTGCATCCTTCTAGACAGTGCCAGAAAAGCACTTAAAATTACAAAAGACTCTAAAATGTGAAAAAAAACTTTAATAATAATCCCTTCCATCTTACCCCCTAAAAAATAGAAATGCTATATACTTAATGTACTAGCATTTCTACTTTTTTTCAAGAATTACATGGAAATTTTTTAATTATTTGTCAATTCTCTCTGGCTGATAAAACCAAAATACTTTTGCAGCTCCACATGCTGCACTTGTAACCAATAAAGAGTACCTTCCGATCATTTTAAACAAACGAGTTTTCATAACAGCAACCACTCCTTCTTGTAATTATTTACCATTATCTTACATCTAATGG
>JAEZFR010000392.1 GCA_023417285.1 Bacillota bacterium | reverse complement strand
GGATCAATCTGAGCATTAGTAACTATAAGGTTTCCTGCTTCTCCAAGCTTAGCCTGAATAGTAGGGTCTGACATTGTCTTTAAGAAGCCAACTGCTGCCTCCTTGTGCTGTGAGTTTGCACTAATAGCAAAGCTTTGGTCAACTTGACCTAACATGTTATCAACACTGCCCTTTCCATTATCCATTGCTGGGAATGGAGCTATGTCTACCTTACCCTTTAGTGGGCTCTGATCGTTTGTGAGCTGTTGTATAGCCCAGCTACCCATTACTAGCATTCCAGCTTTACCCTGCTTGAAAATTTCCTGTGCTGGGTCATTATCCAAAGCATTAAAGCCCTTTGGGAATGCATTCATCTTAACTAGCTCATCCATTATCTTACCAGCTTCAATATAGCTAGGATCTTCCCATGTTCCTGTTCCGTCATAAATCTTATTAAATGGATCACTACCGCCTATACGGTTAGCAATTAACTCACTCATCATTGCACCAACCCATGGAGCCTTATTACCAAGTGCAAATGGAGTAATGTTGTTCTTGTTGAGCGTATCACATACTGATTTTAGCTCTGCATATGTAGTAGGCGCTTTTATACCAAGCTTGTTGAATATTTCAGTGTTATAAAATAAACAAACAACTGTTTGTGTAGTAGGTGTTCCATAGATCTTGCCATCAAATGTCAATGGTGCGAACATACCGCCTACATAACGACCCTTCCACTCAGCATCCTTATCTAAGTCATCACTGATGCTGTATATCTTTCCTGCTTTTACAAATGGCTTCAAGAAGCCAGCTGGCCATGTATTGAAAACATCTGGTACTTCATTACCAGCCATCAAAGCAGTTAACTTAGTCTTGTATTGCTCCTGCTCGGTAAACTCAATAGTAGCTGTAGCATTGAAAGTGTTAGTTTTATTGTACAGATCAACTGCTTCCTTAATTATTACAGAGTTAGGATCTGTCTCAATACCCCATGCCGATATTTTCAGATTTACCTTTTCAGCAGGTTTTGTTTCTGAAGCTGGTGCTGGTTCTGAATTTGAAGCAGCAGCTACTGTACTACTTTCTGATGATGCTGAAGAATCATCTGAAGAGCCGCATCCTGCCAATCCCATTGTCAGAAGCATACTTAAGCAGACTATTAATGCCATAACCTTTTTCATTGATAATTTTCCCCCTTTTTTATATTTGAAAAGTTTATGCTTTAATTATATTTTTTTAGTTTTACTTCCACAGTAGAGAAAATAAACTATATATTTTAAAAAATTAACTTATTTTTGTATCAGGGAAAAGTATCTGTATAGTTGTTCCCTCTCCAGGAGCACTAAATATATTTAGGCCATACTGCTTTCCATAGTACATCTTGATCCGTCTATCCACATTTTTTAGCCCTATATGAGTAGCGTCGCCTTTGTCTCCTTCAAAATCCTGCTCTAATATAGTCTCTGCCAAGTCTGACTCCATGCCAACTCCGTCGTCCTTAACACTGATTACTACCTTGCCATCTAGCCTATCAGCACAAATAATAATATTACCATTACCTTCTTTAGCTTCTATTCCATGTACTATGGCATTTTCAACAATAGGCTGCAGTGTAAGCTTTGGAATAATAAATGCCGCAACGTCCTGTTTTATATTAATTTCTGTTTTTACTTTTTCACCATATCTTAGCTTTTGAATCATAAGGTAATTATTAATATTCTTTATTTCCTCTTCTATTGATACGAGATCATCACCGCTAATACTTGCTCTCATCAAGTCCCCTAGTGCCTTTATCATTTTACCCACCTCCGGTACTCCTTTCATTCTAGCAAGCCAATTAATTGATTCTAAAGTATTATATAGGAAGTGAGGATTGATCTGCATTCTGAGGAACTTCAACTCAGTCTTTTGCTTTAGCAGCTGTTCCTTATATACCTCCTCTATTAACTGTTGAACTCTATTAACCATCTTGTTAAATTGCTTACTCAGTATGCCGATTTCATCTTTGGATTCATACGTACTAGACACCTCAAAATCTCCCTCCCCCACCTTAACCATCATCTTAGAGAGGTCAATTACAGGTCTTGATATCGTTTTGGATAATAGAATAGAAAAGACAAGGGATAGTAAGCAGCAAGAGGCGCATATAATTATTATCCATCCTCTTAGAAGAATAATATCCTTTTCATACTCAACTGACTGTATAAAGCTAGCTAACCTCCACGGAGTCCCTCCTATATCTTTTGATATGGTATAATACCTTTTCTCATTTGCAGTTATTGTGTGAAATGTGTTTTTTATGGTGGTGTCATTTAAAAACGAGGTAGAAAAGTCATTTTGCTTGCCTATTTGATTTTTATCCTGATATGATATGATTTCCCCACGGTCATTTATTATCATATATTCCGAGTTTTCAACTAGGTCAGCATTGTTTATTATACTGTATATACTACTCTCCCTCAGATAAATCAGTACAAATCCTAGACTTTCCATATTGCTTATACTATTAATAGTTCTTCCCATCATGAGTGTTTTGTTTTGTGGATTGGTATCGAACCAGAAAACACTCCCATTTCCGCTTTGTAATATAAGCCTGTCCTCATCAGAAACGTCCATTGTAACTGATCCAGGATTTACATAAACTGTCATACCTGATTTAGAGAGCACCTCAATTGCGGCAATGTCAAAATTCGAATTTATAAGACTCTTGAGTTGATACTCTATCATTTTTTGAGTGTTAATGGTATCAAATTCATTATCCAGCTCACCGTTTGCCTTATATAACGCATTCTGAATTACCGAGTTTGATATAACTTGAAACGAGATTTGTTCAATGGACCTTAACTTGTTTTCAATATTATTAGCGGTATCATACAAGACACTTTTAGAATATTGCTGAGTTTTGTTTTTAACCAATTCACTGGACCTCATAAACGTAAATATCCCTATGAGTACCACTGGGACAATAATTAATAATAAAAATGATAAAAATAGTTTTTTCTTGATAGGTAAATCCTTAAATATTGTTTTCATATGGAACATCTGCTCTTTTCCCGTATATTTTTTCTCTGTACTCTGATGGGGTTATTCCAAAGTTTTTTCTAAATAGTTGGCTAAAGTAGCCGGAATCTTCTATACCAATCAGGCGGGATACTTCATAAGTCTTGTATTCTGGATTTTCAAGTAACTCACAAGCCTTATCCATTCGTAGCTTTGTGAGAATATCCAAAAATGTACTTCCAGTCTCTCTTTTTATAAGCCTACTAATGTAAATATGGTTCATATGTACATATTCAGCGATAGAAATGAGCGATATATCATTCATGTAGTTTTTATCTATGTACTCGAGTATATCTTGAATAATTTTATTTCTTGTTGCCGGTATTCTCGCTGTGTGCTGTTCCATATAATTCAGCAAGGTACTGACAATACACTCCTCTAGCTCCATTATGTCAGTACAATTTGCTAGCATATCGTATAATGCTGTCTCATCTATCTCTTCACTAATTATGCGAGCACAAGAAACAAGCAGATTAAAACATATACTTTTAATGATTTCCTCTTTTTCCCTTTGCTCATTTGCCATATAAAACAAAAGCTCTCTAGTCATTAGCTCAGTTTCTCGATAATTACCCCTTTTAAAATTTTGTATAATATCTTCAAGACTGATAAGGTTTTTTGACGATTTTATATCAATACTTACCTTGAGATCTTCTACATGTATAATAGCGCCCTTCCCCAATGAAAACTTTAGCTTAAGACAGTTATGGGCCTGATTAAACAACATGTTCATATTAAAAGCTTGATTGCTTGTCTGACTTATTCCAATACTGATATAGGAATTCATACTCCCAAAAATCTCATCTCTTAATTGTATTGCCAAGGACAACATCCGTTCTTTGTAATCACATGCTCTGTCTGGTAACTCAACTACTAGACACAAGGTTTTAAAATCTGCATGAATTAAATAGCAAGCAATACCTAATCCCATAGTCACTCGGCTTATTTCATCCTCAATCTGTACCGCATGATTATTGGATGAATTACAGGTCTTATGGTACTCTAAAAGCATTATTGCATAATTGCCCATAATACAATTATATTGCTTACATTTTTCTAAAACGGTAGGTGCATCTGTAAATCTTCCATAAAGAAGCTCTCTAAGAAACTTAACTTTTTCGGCTTGTGCTATAGTATTTCTTTCTTTGGCTTCTGCCAGCACAGCATCACGTGCCCTGATAACAGCATCAATTATTTCATCCGGGTCGGATGGCTTTAAAACATATGCCGTAGCACCAAGGCACAATGCAGTCCGAGCATAATTAAAGTCCTGATACCCAGAAAGCAATATAGATTTTATGTAAGGAAATTGTTCTTTCATAGCCTTTATTAGTTGCAATCCGTCCATACCCGGCATTCTTATATCAGTCAATAAAATGTCTGGCTGCACCTCTTTTGCAAGTTCTAAGGCGCTCTCTCCACTAGAGGTATCACCCACGACCTCAATTTCAAAGTTCTCCCAGGGTATAGACATTAAACCACGCCTTATTATAAGTTCATCGTCCACTATAAGCATGCGAATCATTTAACTTTTTCTCCCATTAACGTATTATATTTCTATTCTACTATTGCTATAACCGTTTTTCAACTGCCTCCCAATTTACAAGCTTCCATAAGTTTTCTAGATATTCTGCTCTTCGATTCTGATACTTGAGATAATAGGCATGCTCCCATACATCAAACGCCAAAATTGGTTTGTTTCCCCAAGGAAGTGGTGTATCTTGATTTGCTGTATTTACTATCATAAGTTGATTATGTGGATTTATAACTAGAAAGGTCCAGCCAGAGCCAAAAACATTCTTCGCGTTCTGTGTGAATTTATCTTTAAATACCTCAAAGGAACCAAAACTCCTCTCAATAGCATTACGGAGTGAGCCTTGAGGTTTTTCAATCCCTCCTGCAGGTCCAATTGTATTAAAGTATAAATCATGGTTGTATACTCCCCCACCATTATTTATAACAGCAGTTCGTATATTATCCGGTATGATATTGGGTCTTCTTAGAAGTATTTCTAAAGGTATGTTATGGTAAGAGGTGTAAGGTTCAAGTGCTTTATTGAGATTGTCTACGTAGGTTTTAAAGTGCTTGTCGTGATGAATTCTCATAGTTTCTTCATCAATGTAGGGTTCGTTTGCATCATAGGGATAAGGTAGAGGTGGTAGCTCATACTTATAAATCATCATAAAAATGCCTCCTTAATATAGTTAGTTATAGTATATTAAGGAGGCTATCTATTTGACATTGAATTTATAAATCCTATTTTATTTCTCTAATGTTATATTGTTGAGTTCCTAATCCTCTTTTTTCAAGCTCATTTAACTGTATAAAGGGATTTTTTCCGTGCAGTCTTTGGAAAAGGTGGCCCTCTTCACCAAGCTCGTAGCCTTGTGGAATACCATCACGGATAAGATTTTCAACCTTTATTGCGTCAATGCAAGCTCTCTCTATGGAGACAATATCAGTTGAAGCCATTATTCCAATGTCAGGCACAAGAGAAGGTGTAGTTAGTCCCCAACAGTCGCACAGCGCAGTTATATTCGTTAGAAAATTAATATAAAAAACGTGACCTGGCTCAAACGTTTTTAAAACCTCTTCTGTGCATATCGCCATACCAGTCTGGAAGTCTTCATACTTATCGGATGTTTTTGTGATTGCACCGGTAGGACATACCTTAACGCAATGATGACAGTAAGTACAGTGATGGAAAAAAACCTGATATTTACCCTCATTATTAAAACTATTTGCTTTATGGTTGCAGCTACTAATGCACATACCGCACTCAGTACACAGAGATTCCTCCCATGCGATTCCGCCCTCAAGCCCATGCAGCTGTCGTCTTGTTCTATCAGTTACAC
>JAEZFR010000390.1 GCA_023417285.1 Bacillota bacterium | reverse complement strand
ACATTGATGGGCTTGACCATGAAATCATCAGTTCCTGATAAAAAGCCCAACCTCATATCATCAAAGGCATCCTTGGCGGTAATCATTAAAACAGGGGTAGTATTGCCGTCATCTCTAAGACTGCTTACAAGTTCATATCCATTCAAAACAGGCATCATAATATCGCAAATAATCAAATCAAAATACTCGTCAGCTATGGCCTCAAGGGCTATCCTTCCATTATATGCCGTTTTAACAGAATATCCGTGTTTGATCAGTACATGCTCAAATAGCTGAGAAAGTTCCCTGTCATCTTCAACAATTAAAATTTTTAGCATGTATTCCCTCCTCTTCAATTCTTTATAAACGCTTGATAAGCATTATAAATTTAATCTTTCAATAGAACCTCAATTCGAGTTCAACTATTGTTGAGATTTATTTCATGAGTTAATATGGTTGAGTTTGTAATTCTTTTAAATAAGTAAGTGAATAATTCATTTGGTTATTAGTAGTGATTATTCAATTTAGTTATGTGATTCATTCAGATGGTTAATTAGTTTTCAAACGAGGCTTATTTTAGCATAAAATCTTGCGTCTTACTACTGGTTTTCATATATTGTATCGTAATATAAACAATAGATTTCATCTTTTCGATTATTTGTTGTGATTAGTTTAATGTTTTATATTATAATTAAAATCAACTGTTACATTAATTTGTAGATTTGCTATTATCATATTATTAATATAGTACATATAGTCGGGTTTTTATCTATATCTTGTTTTTCACCCTATGTTAAGTGGGTATAATATCTTTATCAAAAATAGGTTGTATGAAATTGATAGAGATTGATAGAGATTGATAGAGATTGATATAAATAGATGTAGATTCATATATACTAATTGAAATATATAGAAAATACATAGCAAAGAAAGGACCCCATTCCTATGATAAAAAATATGAATGAATTAATTGAAACTGTAAAGGGAAATTCAAAAAAGAGAATTGCTGTTGCTGTTGCTGAAGACGCAGATGTACTGCTTTCTGTTTATGAGGCCTATAAACTTGGATTGGTTGATGTAAGTCTGGTTGGTGACAAAAAGAAAATTTTTGATATCGCTGATAACTTAAAGATTGATATTTCTTCATTTGAAATTATAAAAGAAAGCAACAATGAGAAGGCAATCAAAACTACTGTTGACCTTGTTTCTAGTGGCAGAGGAGATATCCTTATGAAAGGTATGGTGCAAACTCCTGATCTTCTGAGAGTTGTTCTTGATAAGGATATGGGTCTTAGAACAGGAAGAGTACTGAGCCATGTTGGGCTTCTCGAAATTGAAAATTATCATAAAATGATCATTATTACTGATGGTGGGCTAAATATAGCTCCCGATTTAAAGCATAAAGCAGATATTGTTCAAAATGCAGTAAATGTGTCGCTAAGCTTAGGAATAGAAGTACCCAAGGTAGCTATACTTGCGGCAATTGAGCTGATTAATCCCAATATGCAACCTACTCTTGATGCAGCTGCACTTTGCAAGATGGCACAGCGCGGCCAAATCAAGAATTGTATAATTGACGGGCCTTTGGCCATGGACAATGCGATTAGTGCAGAGGCCGCGCAGCACAAGGGCATTCATAGCGAAGTTGCCGGTGACGTTGACATCCTGCTTTCACCTGATATTGAAGCCGCCAACATCTTGTACAAAACCTTGGTTTTCCTAGCTAAAGCAAAGCCCTCAGGTCTTGTAGTTGGAGCAAAGGTACCCATAGTTACTACTTCAAGAGCGGACGACTACAAAGCTAAATTACACTCAATTGCTCTGTCTGCTTTGTATTCAAGCAGGTATTGATATATTTTGCATTGACTTATTTGGTATATATATTTGGTATTGACTTATTTAGTGTTGACTTATTTGGTATTGGCTTGGCTTATTTGGTTTTGTTATTGTAGCAAATATGTTGTTCAGCAGGTATTGATTAATTAATAACCATTAATATTATATTTATTGTGAGGTAAAAACATTGTCAAAAAAATTGATTTTAACTATAAATCCAGGCTCTACTTCTCTCAAAATCGGTATATTTGAGGCAACTAGCGCCGATGATATCAGAGAAATATTTGTGAGCAAGCAAGCTTACCCAAAAGAGAGCTTGGATAATGCAAAGTCAGTTATAGATTTACTGCCCGTTGCACAAAAAGCAGTTGAAAAGCTTATTATTGATAGTGGCATAGCTACTTCTGACCTTGTTGCAGTTGCTGGCAGAGGCGGATTGATGAGGCCATTGTCAGGTGGCACTTATACTGTAAACGAGAAAATGCTAGAGGATCTAAAGACCCTAAAATACGGTAAGCATGCAAGTAATTTAGGTGCTATACTTGCTGATATTATTGCAAAACCTCTTAGTATTCCTGCATATATTGTTAATCCGGTGGTAGTTGATGAAATGGACGACATTGCTCGTTTTTCGGGTCATCCCCTCTTTATCAGAAAGAGTGCATTTCATGCGCTCAACCAAAAATCAATAGCGCAAAAGGCAGCAAAACAGCTCAATAAAAGCTACAATGATTTAAATATGATAATTGCTCATATTGGCGGTGGTATTTCGGTAGCTGCACATAAGAACGGTAGCGTTATTGACGTAAATAATGGTCTTGAGGAAGGCCCCTTTTCACCTGAAAGAACAGGCAATATACCAGTTTTGCAGTTGGTAGAGTTATGCTTCTCAGGCAAATACCAGAAGGCAGATATTGATAAAATGTTAGTTGGAAAAGGTGGAATCATGGGGTATCTAGGGACTTCAGACTTGGCTGAGGTTTCCGAGCTCAGAAATAATGGCGACAAACATGCAAAGCAGGTATTTGAAGCAATGGCTTATCAAATTTCAAAGGAGATTGCTGCTAATTCTGCTGTACTTTTTGGAAAGGTTGATGCCATTGTTTTAACAGGCGGTGCTGCTTATAGCAAGTCCCTTGTTGGACTTATCACCCAAAGGGTTTCTCACATAGCTCAAGTTATGGTTTTCCCAGGTGAAAATGAGCTGTATGCCTTGGCAGAAGGAGCTTATTCTATTTTGTCGGGAACGGAGCAGGCAAAGGTCTATTGATTAGATGGATTGTTATGTGGTCTACTGATTTGACAGATTGTTGATTTGCTAGATTGGTATGGTTTAAAAGCTATAAAATATAAATAATATTAAATTTTACGGGTGGAGAATTAATGAAGGTACTGGGTATTGTAGCAGAATATAATCCTTTTCATAATGGACATATGTATCATATCGAACAGTCAAAGAAACTAACTGGCTGCGATTATGTTATCTGTGTAATGAGCGGAAACTTTATACAGCGTGGTGAACCTGCTATAATCAATAAGTTTGCTCGTGCTGAGATTGCCTTGAATAGCGGAGTTGACCTTGTAGTTGAACTTCCTGCTCCCTTTTCCATGTCCAGTGCCGAATACTTTGCTTATGGAGCAGTCAAATTGCTGGACAGCCTTGGAATTGTTGATTGTATTAGCTTTGGAAGTGAGCATGGTGAAGTAGATGAGCTTTTGTCAATTGCAAAATTACTGTGTGAAGAGCCCCAAGAGCTTAAGCAGTATTTGGCTTCTGAGTTGAAGGCTGGTCTCTCCTTTCCTGCTGCAAGGCAAAACGCAATTGAACAGTATTTCTCAGATAAATCACTGCAAGGAAATATACACGAGCTACTCAGCAGCTCCAATAATATTCTTGGAGTAGAATACTTAAAGGCACTTATTAGGCTAAATAGCACTATTAAACCCTACACTGTAAAAAGAATTTCAAATACCTACAATGAAGAACAGCTAACAGGGGCTATTTCAAGTGCCACTGCAATTAGGAGAACCATATTGTCCTGTGATTCCCCAATTACCTCTAAAGCATCTGATAATTTTCCCACAGCATGTTCTCAACCTGATTCTGTTTTTCCCATATATACTAAATTTGCTGATAAAGATAATGAGACAGCTTCCCAATACGCTTCTGCTGTCCCCGATTCAAGTTCCAAATATGCTTCTGTTATTTCCGATTCATTTTCCCAATACGCTTCTGCTGTCCCCGAAGCAGCCTGCCAGATTTTAGAGCGAGAGTTTGCTGCTGGTAGAGGGCCTGTTAGCAGTGAAAACTTCGAGCTCATTATTCTATCTATGCTTAGGACAATGAATACTCAGCTTATAGCAAAGCTTCCTGGCATATCAGAAGGACTTGAATACAGGATAAAAAGTGCAGCACTCGAAGCGGGCAGTATTAAAGAGCTTCTTGACTTAGCAAGTACCAAACGATATGCAAGAACAAGATTACAAAGAACAATAATGTCGCTCTTAACAGGATTGACACAACAAGATCTGCAAGATTTTATGGCATATGGCGGGCCACAATATGCTAGAATTCTAGGTTTTAATAACAATGGTAAAGAGTTATTATCCAAAGCTAAAAGAAACTCTTGTATCCCCATCATTACCAAAACCAAGGACACTTTGCGCACTTGCAACCCATTATTAAAAAAGATGCTTGAAATAGAGAATGTTGCAACAAACAATTATGTTCTTGCATATAAGGACAGTACACTTCGCGTAAGCGGTCAAGAGTACACAAGCAAGCTGGTTATAATATAAAGCCAGTAAAAGCTCATGGCCTTATGAGAGTCTTTTGCGTACACTAGCAACCTATTTATCGTATAAATAAATATGGTCTTATACTATTTATTTTTTCAATAAAAGTAAAAGGTACTATGGAAAGTAGCATTAATCAAAGTTTTAAGTAATTATTGTTTTTAGTGAAGTGTTTAATAGCTGATAAAATTTGCTCGTCTGTTACGCCTTTCTTTTGATGAAGGGCGTTAAGAATTACATCCTCTATAGTTTCCTGTGTAAATAATAGGTTTAACCCTTTTTGCACTGCTTGTTCAGGCAATATTATCTTCCCTTCCTCTATTTTGGGACAATCCCCAAGATAGCAAATAGAATCAAGTTCTAACCTATCGAGATTAGTAATTTCTGAATAGATGCTGTATGCTACGCCACTATTAAGCTTCTGTTTTTTCATTTCAATAATATCAGAGAACTCAATTGGTAAATAGAACTTCATTCTACCGCCCCCCTAGCTATCCAGAACATTTGTCCTAATTTATAGACTGGTATCAGATAATATGTAACCATGTATTTATTGGCTTTATAGCCTTAATCTCTTATTGGCTTTATGGTCTTTATTTTCTCTTATTGCATAATAGTCTTAATCTATTTTTGGGCTTTATGATCTTTATTTCTCTAGAAAAGATGTATATACAATATAATATTAATGTCTTTTGCTGACTATTCTATATATTAAAAATATGTTTCCATCAAAACTTTTACCCACTCAGGTACAATAGCATTATTTCTGCAATCGTACATTGGATAGTATGGCTTAATATCTAGTACTGGGGTATTGTCTATAGCATCTAAACCTCTCACGGTAATAACATTTCCATCTACCGAGATGATTTCAACTGCTGTAATACCTATAGGATTTGGTCTATCCTTTGCTC
>JAEZFR010000372.1 GCA_023417285.1 Bacillota bacterium | reverse complement strand
AAAGCATTTGAAGAAGAATTCTTTGGCGGTATGTTTCAGGCAGATACCTGCTATCTTCCTTATCTGATGGAGAAAGGAAGTAAAAAACGATGTTACCTTGTCATGATGATTGATGACCATTCTCGCATGATTGTAGGCGGTCGAATTTTTTTTCAGGATAATGCCTATAACCTTCAAAAAGTGTTTCAGGATGCCGTTTCCACCTACGGAATCCCATCAAAACTTTATGTAGACAATGGTTCCCCCTATAAAAACGACCAGCTATCCTTAATCTGTGGCTCTCTAGGTACTGTGCTGCTACATACCCCTGTCAGAGATGGAGCTAGCAAGGGAAAGGTGGAAAGAAACTTTAAAACTCTCAAAGACCGAATCCCTGGAAGAATTTAATGAGCTGTTACGCAATTACATAAGGCAGCATAACACCACAATCCACTCCGCAACCGGAACCACCCCGATAGATCGCTATCTAGCCTCAAATCACAGGGTTAAGCAGCCTAAGTCAATCGACTGGCTGGAGGAATGTTTCATGAATCGCATCGAACGTAAGGTTTACAATGACTCTACCATTTCTATTGACGGAACGTATTATGATGCTCCCCAGCGTTTTATCGGTTGCAAGGTACAGGTCCGCTATCTTCCGGATAAGATGGAACAGTGCTATATCTTCCAGGATGGTGTTAGTATCTTCAAGTTCGTAAGATTGCACAGCGGTGAAACATCTTCAATTGAGTTATAATCCAAATAAAGATTTTCCAACTGATTAAGTGATGCTAGTGGAGATAAGTCCGTTACACCGCTCAATCTTAAATGAAGAGTCTTAAGGTTGGTGAATAAACCAAATTCATTTGTTAGCGGAAAATACCCTTCTGTGATTTTCAATTCCCTTAAGTTGCTGAGCTCGGAAAGGCATTCTATATTTACGGAGTTGCAAACCATGTAAGCGAAGTAATTATAAATTCTTTAGTAGTTTGATTTCCCGGAAATCAGTATATGTAGGACTAAAAAGTGTTATTTTCTCAACTTTCAAAATATCTTGCATTGATAATATAGAATTTCCCATTACATCTAAACTCAACTCAATTCCTCACATAATGCCTCATAGATGGCTCTGTCATTAAATTTTATATAATGACTAGGATATTGTTCTACAAGATTCATTGCTTGCTCGCTTCGATTAGTTATTAGTTATATTATAGCACATGGTCATCAAGAATAATATCGGAAGTGTGGCAAGACAAATGTAGCCGTAAATAGCAAGTTATTACAGGACCTCTACGAGATGAATAGAGTAAAGACCACACCGAAGGATACTTTTAGTGTGGTCTCTCTCATGTCTAAATTTGCTTGAGATATTTATGCATTAATCAATTCTTCAATAATTTGTTTTACTTTTTTGTTACTTAACTGTGTATGGAATGAAACTTTGTACCCATCAATGGTTAGCTGCCTAAAGAAGGCCTCAGCACATTTGATTTTTGCGATTTCTGTACCTCGTAGAGTTGACTTATTCTCTACCAATTTTGTCTCAACTATAATATTTAATTCTTTAGCTCCATCACTTTTTTTAACTACATACATGAAGTCAGGGCTATAATTTTCTCCTACAATCGTTGGAATGGCAATACTCGACTTGGGAATTTTACCATATACTACAACCTCATCAATTCCTGATCCTGTCATCATGATATTGTCTTTCTCCAATGGAGAATCAAAGGCTATCTTATCATATAGATATTTCTCTGAGGGAGTTCCTTCAACAAACATAGTACCAACAATTCCCTGCTTGATCATTTCACGTGGAGAACCATCTTTATACGTTAACGCAGTTTCAGTAACAGATTGCATCGAACGAGAATAGCGAAATCTCGTTTCTGTTTCATGAATTTTCCAATCCATAAATCCCCTAATAATATTGGTTGCTGAGTACTCGTTTATATGTTCTTGACATACTTTTTTTTCTGCGGCCAGTTTGCACAAAGCATCATGAATAATCTTAATCGGAACACTTGTTTGACTATTGATTCGTTTTAAGAATTCATTATAAGCCAATGGTTTATTTATAGTATAGGTCACTCCAGAATCTTCTTGCAGATACATCATTTTGCCATTAGTGGCTATTTCATCACGTTGGCTATAAATAGTTACATTCCCAAAAGTATCACTCTTTCCGAGAATATCATGTAACGCTTGAGGTATTTCAGATTCCAAATCAGAATCATAAAAAAGATAATATTTTTGATTGATAGTTTCCCATAATTCTTTAATTTCAGTATATACAGCTTTTCTAATCTTGATTTGTTGTGATTTATTCTTATTTTTATCGGTTATCTTGTTACTCTTAACTCCACCTGAAAACTCAGGATATTCAGCAAAAAAAGCATCTCTATTCTCAGTACGAATTTCATAATTCCTGTTTATATACTTTTTAATTATCAAATCGGTAAACAAGTCATCGGGGTCAATGTTTCTTGCTTTCGCAACTTTATCCAATTCATCTGGGTTCAATACTAAAGCCGTTGGTAATTCACCATTGATTTCATCAACTAATTTCTGTGCAAAATCAGCCTCTGTAAAATCCACGATATAATTAAGCTTAAACTCTTCATTAGATATACGATTTCCATTTTCATCAACGGGAAGGCGTAATCCTCGACCCACTTCCTGTAGCTTACTGTTTTCACTACCACTGGAACGAAGTTTTACGATTGTAAATACATTGGGATTATCCCATCCTTCTTTTAACGTCCACTTAGAGAATAAGAATCTCCTTGTATTGTATGTTCCATCTTCATTGCGAAGAGAGATTAAACCCTTTTTATTATGAAGGATTTCTTCTACTTCTTGGGCAATTGCCTCATCTGAATCACTGTTATCCTGTGCAAAATATCCTGCATGACAAGCATTAATATCTGCTGCACTGGCTTTCAGGTATTCTCGGTATTCGTTCTCGCTATCTGGCAACTCATCTATCAGTGAATTCAGTCTTTCTAGTAGCAAGCGTTCAAACATTTCCTTGAGATACGGAATTTTACCGTCTTCAGATATTCTATAGGATGTGATATCATCAATAAAGAAAAGTGCCAGTGTTTTTATCTTGAACTGTCTTCCGGAAAAATTCTGCCGTTCTGTTTCAAAATGACGCTGAATTGCTAGCTTAACCATCTGCTCCTGATACGAGGAAGAGTAGATGTCGGTATTAAATTCTTCTCCTTGATACTTCGTCTGTCCGTTGGAAAGTTCAATGAAGTTCTTACCAATAGCCTTAATAGTAATTCCTTCGAATGCTGAGTCTATTATAGACAATGAGTCACCGCTTGTAAGCGTGAATTTTTTAGTGTCCTCGCCACGCTTTTTAAAATGAAAAGTAGCAAATTCCTTGGATGCAATTGTTACTAATTTTACCTTTTCTTCTTTCTGTGACAGCGATTCGAAATGTTCCTTTGCAACGCCTTTTATCAAATTCTGATTAAAAGAGTCACAGGCATTTAGTTCGTATACCAGATTATTAAGGTCTTTGTTGGTGATCTTATTGCGACCACTCCCTACTGAGACTTCCGGAAAAGTTGCACCAAAGCGAATAATCATCTGGGGTTGCAATTCTTCCACAATAGCTTTATAAGCACTTTTGTCTCTTGAGAACCTATGTGGTTCGTCAATAATGACAATTGGTTTTGTAGCTCTAAGAGCGTTAAAAGGCCTGTAAAATCCTTCTACAAGGTAATCATAATCAGAGCGTGTAAGCATAGTTCCATTTGTAAGTAATTGCATATTTACAAGAAGAACATAGATTTTATTCGTATTCTGACAAGAACCAGTTACATAATCACGAACTGGGGAAGGCATAGCAAGAAAGCCCTTCTTTTTTTGTTTTGTACTTTCCAATACGCCTAATTCAATATCACAATTGTATCCGCAGGCATCAGAAAAATGATGCTTTACATAGCTGTCAGAAATAAACTGCTTCGTACCTGCTTTGATCGGTAAAGATGGAACTACAATAATAAATTTGTTTAAGCCAAATTGCTTATGCATCTCATAGATTGTCTGCGTATACACATATGTTTTTCCTGTGCCAGTCTCCATTTTTACATCAAGATTAAGGTATTTGCCTTCATCCCGGCAACCACGGTAATCATTTCGAATATTTTTCTGTATTTCCCCAATATTATGAATAAGGTGCGAGTCATTATAGTCAAATGTTGGATTTTCATAAGCAAGATGTGGTTTAGTTATCCCAACTCCATCCAAAGTAGATACTAATGCATCAACAGCTTTCTGCTGATGTACTAGGTCTCTTTCAAGTATTAATTCCAAAGCCTACACCTCCTTAGTATCTGATATCCAGATTGATTTTTAGGTTCTTCTCGGAATCACGTAGTATTTTGATATTCGTCTTCAAGTTCTCCGTTTCTATATAGTTAAAGCTATATCCGAAAAGAATGATATTTTGCGGATTAAAGCTACCCTGTGAATTATATTTTTCTATGAGAGCTTTAATTGCATCTTCAGGCAAATGAGGATTAATGAAATACAGATGGTTACGACACCAATACGCAGTATATCCAGAAAGATCAACCATATCAATATCATTGCTAAAACCGTACCCGTCGTGCACAAGCCATGTGGTCAGCACAGTATTTGCACCAAATTCATCATATACTGTAGTATCTGTAACGAATCCGCTGTTATCAAATTTTTCAATTTTGTCTAAGGTAAACTGACTAACTTCCTGTAAAGTGTAATGTTTGAAACCAAGGTCAACAGTGGTATTCGGATGCTCTTCCTTTATTTTTTTAGCAGCACGAATAATTCGTTCTATACCAATTTGATCAATTGTTTTAAACCCTGCTTTCTCAGCTTCACTCTTGGGCTTAACTGGTTCAGGTAGCTGAATTAATATATATTTTCTATTATGATTTTTTACAACATTCGAACGCATTATAGCATGTGCGGTAGTAGAA
>JAEZFR010000368.1 GCA_023417285.1 Bacillota bacterium | reverse complement strand
GGTAACAGATGCTACCTTGAAGATGCCTACTGACATTAAGCTTGGATTACCAAAGAAAAGTATTGATGAAGGAAACAACTCAAAAGAAGTAGACTACACGCTACCTTCTATTTTTTGGACCTCTAACTCAAAAGAGGCGGATGAATATGCCATTAGGATTTATGACCAGTACAAGCGACTTATTCAAGATACTGGTACGTCTCTGTCAGAAAGTGAGATACAATATCAGGGTTATTATTTCAAACTTAATCTAGATAAAGTTAAAGATGTTACTATCTCCGCCATCACAATTACACCAGTAAATTCTGGAGGGGACGGAAGACAAAGCGGAAGTAGTACAAATGACAAAGTTGGCGAAACTGCGGTTTTTAATTGCTGTATAAAGATAACTCACCAAGTGGGTAAGCAAACCATAATGACTGCAAAACCAAATGAAAATAACAAAGATATGCTCAATATTAGTATTTCAGAAAAAATAGCTCCATATCTATATTTCGGACTAAAATCTGACTACAGATTTCCTAAAAGTAGTGCAGAGGGGGTATCAGAAATAGGTGGGTTTTCCGCAAAAGATGGGTCAATTTTGATAGATTATGTAAATACATGGCAATACAACAACTACTATACAAATCTATCTGCTAAACTAAGCCTTAATGTTTACTCTAATGCTGTTATTGAGAGCACAAACAAAGCTGCTATTACCATTACCACATATCCTGTAGATTACAAGGATAATCCTAGGGCAATTGCTGCAAAGGCATTTGAGGGAGTATATAAGTGTGGTAATAAAACTCTTGTTGTAACTACAAAGGGGCAGGATATTAAGTATTTCTATGGGGACATTCATGTTGTTGAAAACTTAGGCAGTAGTGCTTATATTTGCAGAGGTTCACTGTTTGATGGAGACAAAAAAATAACGGACGTTATTGAGAACGGAGATGGACTATTTACTACAACTGAATTGGTTTTAGACGGTGATACAATTCACTATAAAAAGATATACCACCAAGAGAATAACAGGGTTTACAAACTAGATTTTAAGAGGACTAAGGATGATGTCCTGAAAGAGTATGACAAATATTATAAGCAGGAAAGAGATTAATTTTTATGAAAAGATATTCTATAACATTTTGTTTGATAGTATTCCTGAGCTTAGTATTTCTTAACCCTGTAGTAATGGCCGCAAGCGAATATCCTGACTTTATAGAAGGGGATTATCAGTATAAGATTACAAAACAGGCATCTGCAAATAAACTAGGTGAAGTTAGTGTTTGTCAGATCAATAATAGAGCCCTAAAGGTTGCAAACATACCTTCAACCGTTACTCATAAGCACAAAAAATATAAGATAATTGCGATAGGTAGAGATGCATTCAGTTATACGAGCTCCATTAGTACAGTATCTATACCCAAGGGAGTAATTAGTATAGGAGAAGGAGCTTTCAGCGGCTGTACAAATCTCAAAAGTATTTCTGTACCAGAAGGTGTTACAGAAATAGGGGATATGGCATTTATGAGCTGTGGTATGAAGAACATAGTACTTCCCTCGTCGCTCAAAAAGTTAGGGAAATTAGCATTCTCAGGTAGCAACATTGAAAGTATTACAATACCACTTGGCGTAAAGACAATAGAAAATGATGTTTTTGTTGGTTGTGCTAGTCTTCAGAAGGTTAATCTTCATGAGGGGATAACTAGTATTGGTGAAAGGGCATTTTCATATTGTAAATCACTTAAAAAAATAACGCTCCCTAATAACATTACTACTATAGGAGTGTATGCTTTTTCAGGGTGTAATAACCTCCAAGAGATAAAATTGCCTGCTTCCTTGAAAAAAATAGAGATTTTTACTTTTTGGAAGTGTACTAACTTGACTTCAGTATTAATACCATCAAAAACCACTGAGATAGGTAAAAGCGCATTCTCAGAGTGTAATTCCTTAGCTGAAATAACAATACCTGATAGTGTAAAGATCATAGGAGAAAGTGCTTTCTATCATTGCATAGGGCTAAAAAAAGCTATGATTTCAAATTCAGTTATTGATATAAAAGAAGAAACATTCTCTGGCTGCAGCAGTCTTGTTGAACTCAAACTACCACAGAATATAAAGAGCATTGGTACGCTTGCCTTCTTGGAGTGTACTAGTCTTGAAAGTGTCTACTTGCCCGATACACTTGAGAAGTTTGGAGTATTTGCTTTTCAATATTGCAGTAGCCTTGAAAAGATAAATATCCCCAAAAGGCTAAAAGAATTTAACGGAGCTTTTCAAGGTACTAAGTGGCTAAAGGATCAGACTAAAAATAATCAATTCGTGATTATTAACAATATCTTGCTAAGTGTAAGTATTGAAAAAAGTCTAGGGGTTTCAGAAGGCGGAGAATATTATAGTTATAGTGTGGTCACAATCCCGAAAGGAGTAACACAGATTGACAGCGGGTGTTTTCAAGCATGTTACACATTATCCAAAGTAAGTATTCCCGAAGGTGTTACTAAAATTGGAGATTGTGCTTTCGCTCAATGCAATAGTCTTGATAGTATGAATATTCCTAATAGCGTAACAAGTATCGGAGCAACTGCATTTAGTGCCTGCAGAGGGCTTAAATCTATAGATTTAAGTAGAAGCAACATTACAAAAATAGATGAAAACACCTTTGCAGATTGTGATGAGCTAGAAAATATAACATTGCCTAATAAGCTGACAAATATAGAAAGTAGTGCTTTTAGAAATTGTAAAAATCTTAAGTCTATAAGTATTCCTACCAATGTATCTTATATCCATGGAGATGCATTTGCATATACCAATACTACTATTGTTTGCAAAAAGGATAGTTATGCCCATAAGTGGGCACTTCAGAGCAAGCATAGTTACAAATTGGCAAATGTTCAATAGAAATTAAATACTAAAATAAATTAGGAGGTCTTTTTATGAAAATTTTTAAGAAATTAATATCGGTTATTACGGCTACCTCATTAATGGCTGCTCTTTTACTGGTTCCCAATACATCAATTGCTGCTGGGGAAAGTAGAGAGGATGCACAGGAAATTACTATTGGAGAGAAAGTAAAAGATGAGGTTACAGCTAAGACAAGTGTTTGGTATAAATTCACACCAACAAAAAGTGGCAATCCATGGTACCGTTTAGGTGCGATATGTAAAAGTGGTTATTACTACGTCAGATTATATAATGAAGATAGCAGTGAGATTATATGGTTCTCACAATACGATAATCTAGATGGGCTTAAATATATAAAGCTTGAACCACAAAAAGAATACTATATTAAGGTTGAGTTTTCAGCAGCATCTGCTTATACATTATTTATTGATGAGATAAAGGATAATGCTCCCGAAACAGACGAAGGAGCGATTAATCTGTTGAGTGGAATAAAGTACACCGGAAATTTTGAATGTGTTACAGATACTGATTATTTTACTTTTACTGCAGGGGCAACTAAATCGACAGTGAATATGACGTTGAAGTTTAGTAGCAATTATTCATATTTCGCCATATTCAATGAGGATGGAGCAGAATTAAAGAAGATGTCGGTTGATAGTAATGGTACCGGAAGTCTGACTATAGACACTGTAAAGGGCGAAAAGTACTATATTAGTACATATGTAGGTTCTGTTAGCAATAATAGCAGAGCAAGCGGGCAATATGCTATTACTGTAAAAAGTGGATCTACGGATATAAAGAATTTAACTGTAGACGATATTTTAAACAAAGCCAAGGATGTTTATATCTTTAATGGCAAAGTAAGGCTTATTAAGGATACAGATTATACTCTTACTATAGGAACTGTAAAAGCAGGTAAGGCTGCAGTTACCATAAAAGGTAAGGGGAACTATACAGGTACTATAGTAAAACAGTTTGTCGCTATTAACTAAGTCCTAATATTCTTAGTAAATTAATCATAATTAGAATAAGGAATAGTTACACATTATTAAATAATTCCATATCTGAATAGTAAAAGGTTAGTGAATAGTATGCGATACCGTACCTGCTAGTAATAGAAGGTAGAAATTAATAAGGAGATAGTGACCATGAAAAAATATTTTAGAATGATAATTGCAGGCTTTATGGCTTTTTTACTGGCTATTACACCAGTATTACCAATTACAGCAACTGAAAAGGCACCGATGCAATATTTTGTTTTATATTATGAAGGTTGTACTCATTTAGTGGACTCTTTTGGCAACATAGGATATGACAAGACAGACTGTCATGATCAAATTATAAATTTTGATCAATATTCATATTCTGACTATCCTAGAAGCAGAGAAATAAGGGAACTTCCAACCTCGGGGAAAGGCTGGAAGTATGATAGACTATCAAATAAGCTGACATTGACAAATTTTAAGGGGGCAGGGATTTTTGCAACATCGACAGAATTGCTCAAAGAAAATAGAAAAACACTAACCATTGAGCTCATTGGTGAAAACACGCTTAATAGTACAAATAGGGAGTTGAATCCTATCTATTTGGAGAACCTGAATTTATTGATCACTGGTAAAGGCACTCTGAAAATTAATCAATCTGACACGAATACTTCTAATCATAAGAATAACCTTTTTAATGCAGTATTCCTCGATAGAGGTAATATACAACTATCGGGGGGCTGTAAGGTTGAGCTAGTTACTGCACAGAAATATGCAGCAATAAGTACTTGCCTTTCAAGCGAGAGTGGTGGTGGCGGTGATATTACAGTGGATAAGGGCTGCTCTCTATCAGTAAAACAAACAAAAGCTGGTTTGACCGCGATAGATTGTGAAAATCTATATGCCAATGGTGAGGTATTTGCCGAGACCATATACGACAAGAACAAGTACGATTATATGGCTATCTCAGCTTACAAATTTTTTCTTGGCAAGGGACTTACCCTAAAGTCAGGCAATGATAAAAAGAGTGTAAAGAATGCTCCAGTAAACTCAAATTTCATATTTAATGATGATTATAAAGCCTATATGGAAATCAGTGAACGAAAGCTGGCAGCACAACCAGCTAAACCCTCCTATAAGATTACATATTATTTGAATGGAGGAACAAACAATAAGCTGAATCCAACATCTTTTGATGGAAGTAAGGATATTGTATTAGCAGGTCCAACAAAGAAAGGCTATTTCTTTGGAGGGTGGTATACCGATAGCAAATTCAAAAAGATGGTATATTTTATACCCAAGGGAACCAAGACAAACATCAACTTATATGTAAAATGGATTAAGAAATAGAAAATACCCCTGCCAGCCGTCTGTTGGCAGGGGTATTTTGATGCCTTTATAAATTCTAAATTTTGAACTTAGCTACTAAACTGCTTAAAGTATCAGCACTATGCTTTGTCGAATTAACACTTTCAAGGATACTACTGGACATATTAGCAATACTTGAGGTTTTAGCAGCTATTTCATTTGAACCTTGCGCACTTTCGTTTGTTGAAGCCGTTACCTCGCTAATAGCTTTAGCAATGCTTTCAATAGAGGCTAAAAGTTCTTCGGAGGTTGAGCTAAAGTCGGTAACTAGTATGCTTATATTGTTTGCGTCCTCATTATAATCATTAGAAGCACGCAGCATGATTTTATAATCCGAATCAACGTTGGTATGCATAAATTCTAATAGTTTATTAGAATTAGTGGTTAAGTTGCCAACAGCACTGATTACTGCCTTTGTAGTAGATTGAATTTGAGTAGCAGTTTTGCTGGAGTCTTCGGCCAATTTTCTTATTTCTTCAGCAACCACTGCGAAGCCTTTACCTGCTTCTCCTGCTCTTGCTGCTTCTATTGCAGCATTCAAAGCCAAAAGGTTTGTCTGTGAGGTGATTTGCAGTATTGCATCAGCAAGTAAATGAATTTGTTCAACCGATTTTGATTCATGTATAGCTGTACTAAGGTTTTTGTTCACAGTATCAAATAGAGTTGTTGAGTTGTCACGGGACTCAGTAAAGGTTATTTTTAAATTGCTTGCCTTCTGACTTATTTGCGCTGCCGATTCAGCAC
>JAEZFR010000532.1 GCA_023417285.1 Bacillota bacterium | reverse complement strand
TTGGCTCTATCATTAAGGCTAACTGTTTTGTCTGTAGTTCTGGTCATTATAACATTTGCACCTAACTTCTCAAGGTAAGTTCTGGCATGTAGTGTCATTGATAGATTTATTTGCTTTTCAACAAGTCCTGCTGTTCCAAGAGGACCATATGCACCCGGTTCAGTCCCCCCATGTCCTGCGTCTAGCAAAACAGTAAGTCCAGTAAGTGGTTTACTTCCAGTTTTCTGGATTTTAGGTGCATTTTTTATATTAAATGTAAAGGTTCCATTTTTATATTGTGCATAGTACCCGTAAAAAGTGCTAGAGCTCTTTAGCTTAAAGGTATAAACCATATTAGGACCCGATGCAGCGGCTGTCATTTTGGTAAATGGGCTAGAAGTAGGTGCTGTTTTACTTATGGAACTTCCCCCAGTATTATACAATGTTAACTTAAGTATATCGTCCTTTTGGGTAACATCGTAAACTGTGTTGATAGGCATTTTAAAATCTACAGCAGTGTAGCTATTCCCAGCTGATACAGAAACACCTGATACATTATTTACACCCAAAGGTTTATCATTGACTACCTTTACATCGTTACTGCTTATCCACACACCACTGCTAAGCAGGTAATAGTCGTTCTGCGTGCCAACTATATTGTCACTGGCACCATTAATCAAAGGTGTTAGCCTTGAATAATTGGAAGAAGGTCCAGACCTCGTCGCTACCTCCATGGCACTTGTGTTTACAACAGCATACTTATTATATTTGGCAGATTGTACTGTAAGCGTATTGCTTTGCTTGGAAGTAATTTTTTTCCCTTTATACTCCATTACAAATACAGGCTTGCCTAGCGACAGCGTTTTCGCTGTTGTAGTTACAGTAGGAAACGTAAACGTTCCCTTGTAGGTATTTGTGGGTATAGTTCCCGCTTTAACCGAATTAGTGGCAGATAGATTCACCTTATATCCACCAATTTCGACCCAAACCTTTGCTCCATCTGGCGCAATACAAGAGAAATCTATTTTCTGCCCTGTTTTCATAGCCATAGATTGTGTTGGTGAAAATGATCCCGACTTAAATTGTGGGGTTTTCATATCATACGTACTACTGCTACCTGATGCAGTTTTGGTAATTTTGAGTATTTTTTTCTCACCCTTATGTTCAAAAGTGAAAGTATTTTCGCCTGTACTGAGGGACACATATGTTGTAAAATAGCCATCTGTTGTGACTTTAAGCTGGTTTCCATTCATAACTAAAGGTTGCTTTGGATCACAGCTTCCCAAAATACTTACATTTGAAGAAGATGTCTTATAGCCACTAGAGGGAGAGTTTATTATTAGTTTTCTATCCTCAGGCACAGTTGAGTCTGGAGAATTTCCAACAACATATATTCCTCTAAGTTTTTCCTTTATACCCAAAACATTATTCTTTAACTGGCCATATCCATAATAAATGTTACCGCTTACAGCATTTGTTTGTCTGTTAAGGGCAATTTGCTTAGGAATTTGTAGTGGGTCAAGCCAATCCGCTGGTGAGGAGTCGTTTATTTTATATGCTGCTTGTCCAGTATAAAGCTTTACATTAGTATCTTTGCAAACATCTGTCCACCATTGTAAAACCTTTTGGTAATCTGCTATATCATTGCCAATATTCCAATATATCTGAGGTGCGATATAATCTATGTATCCTTCTTTGACCCATTTTCTAGAATCAGCGTATTGATCATAATATGAAGAGAGGTTACCCTTTGCTGTATCTGAGCCATCTGAATTAACATACTTACTAGCCCATAGACCAAATGGAGAGACACCAAATTGCACATTTGGTTTAATAGACTTTACAGTGTTATATGTACCCTTAATTAGGTTATTTATGTTATTTCTTCTCCACTCACCTTTATCATTAAAGCTTCCTTTATATTTAGAATAGGAGGCATTATCATCAAAATCCTTACTGCCCGTTTTTTGAGGGTAAAAATAATCATCAAAATGTATGCCATCAATATCATAATTTTTTACTATCTCTGCAACTCCATCGGTTACAAGCTTGATTACTTCTGGATAACCAGGATCCAGATACATCTGACCATTAGGAGCGGAAACTGCTGCATAAGACATTTTCTTGACAGGATGTTTATCACTTAGCTTACTTATATCCTTGGTAGGACTTTGCGTTGAACCCATTGTAAGTCTGAGTGGATTAACCCATGCATGGATTTGTATGCCCTTTTTATGTCCTTCAGTTATTATGTAAGAGAGCGGGTCAAAATCCTTGTCATTTGCTTTGCCTTGTTGCCCCGTCAAATAAGAGGAAGTTGGAAAGATTGAGGACTTGTATAGAGCATCACCGGTTGGCCTGACTTGAAAGAAAATAGCATTTAAGCCCATATATTCAGCATTGTTTAGTATTTCATCTAGCTCTTTCTTTTGTTGCTCGGCAGTTAACCCAGGCTTAGAAGGAAAGTCATTGTTATATACAGATGCTATCCAAACTCCCCTTAATTCTTCTAACTGCAGAACTTCTGGTGTAATCCCTGAAGTTCCAGTCCAATTGTCGCTACTAAGAACCTCGACCCCTAAAACAGGAAATGTCATCAACACCGCCAACAAAATGCATAATGCACTAATTTTTCTTTTCATCATGCCC
>JAEZFR010000269.1 GCA_023417285.1 Bacillota bacterium | reverse complement strand
AGGATAGATAGCTTCACCGAAACAACATCAATGGGAGTAAATGAAGCACTCAGTTCATTTGACAAAAAAAAGATTACAAAGGTTGTACTTGATTTGAGAAACAATGGTGGAGGGCTGGTAGATGCAGCTGTATCGGTAGCCCAAAACTTTGTACCAAAGGGTGTTATTACTACTCTTAAATTCAAGGACCCTTCCCAGAAAGATACAACATACACCTCTAGCCTGGAAAAATTAAAATATAAGGTGGCAGTACTGGTAAATCAAAACAGTGCTAGCGCTTCCGAAATACTTACCGGGGCTATAAAGGACACAAAGGCAGGAGTAGTCATTGGGACAAAGACCTTTGGTAAATCAAAGGTTCAAACCTTTACTCCTATTATTACAGATGAAGCCTTTAATAAATATAATATTGATGGAAAGCTGTCTATAGATCCATATGTAAATGGACACTTCTCCAATATTGGTGGATGGATAAAGCTTACCACAGGAATGTACTATACTCCAAATGGACAGTCTATTGATTTAAAGGGCATTGAACCAAACATAAAGGTAGATAATTACAAGATAGAGACAATAGACGTAAATAGCATAGAACAGCTGACAGCGTCCAAACCGCTTGCACTAAATGCTGAAAGCATAGATGTTTTAAATGCAGAAGCTATTTTAAAGCTATTAGGTTATAGCGTGGATAATCCGGACATAAAACTGGATAGTAAGACAGTAGAGGCTATTAAAAAATTCCAAAAAGAGAGTAAGATTAATATTACAGGCAAACTAGATATTACCTCTCAACAGTTGCTGAATAACAAACTAAATACATTAATATTAAAAATTGATACTCAGTATTCGAGAGCTGTCCAAGAATTAAATAAGAAATAATCAAAAGAATATATTGACCTTTTTTTTATCAAAATATAAAATATTAAAAGTGTATTACGGAAAAAAGACGGTTCTATATCGAGAATAAGTTATCTCGTCAAATACTTTAGGAGGAAAAGAAGTCATGTCAGTTAAGTATATATTTGTAACAGGCGGTGTTGTGTCTGGGTTAGGTAAAGGAATTACAGCTGCATCGTTAGGAAGACTCTTAAAGGCAAGAGGCATTCATGTTACTATTCAGAAGTTTGATCCATATATAAATGTAGATCCAGGAACCATGAGTCCCTACCAGCATGGTGAGGTTTTTGTAACAGAGGACGGAGCTGAGACAGACCTTGACTTGGGTCATTATGAAAGATTTATAGATGAGAATCTTAGCAAAAATAGTAATGTTACTACTGGCAAGATATACTGGTCAGTTATTTCAAAGGAAAGGAAAGGAGATTTCCTTGGCGGAACAGTTCAGGTAATTCCTCATATTACTAATGAAATAAAAGAAAGAATATACAGAGTAGGCAAATCAGAGAGAACCGATGTTGTTATAACAGAGGTTGGTGGTACAGTAGGTGATATAGAAAGCCTGCCGTTCCTAGAAGCAATTAGACAGGTGTCTACCGACGTTGGCAGAGAAAATGTAATGTATATTCATGTTACTTTGGTACCTTATTTAGGCAAGTCAGGAGAACTAAAGACAAAGCCTACACAGCATAGTGTCAAGGAACTTAGGAGCATAGGTATACAGCCAGATGTAATTGTGTGCAGAACTGAGCACACTCTTTCACAGGACATGAAGGATAAGATTGGACTTTTCTGTAATATAAGAGGTGATTCGGTTATACAGAACCTCGATGCAGAAGTTTTATATGAAGTACCTTTAATGCTTGAAAAAGAAGGACTAGCTAAAATTGTATGCCAGAGATTGGGCCTAGAGTGTTCTGAACCAAATCTTACTGAATGGGTAGATATGGTTGAGAGACAGAAGAATCCTAAGGATAAGGTTACAATTGCATTGGTAGGTAAATATGTTGAGTTGCATGATGCTTATCTCAGTGTAGCAGAATCCTTACGCCATGGTGGTATTGCCAATGATGTTGTAGTCAATATTAAATGGGTAAATTCTGAAGAAATCGAAGAAAATGGTGTTGAACAATATCTTAAGGACGTTGATGGAATACTTGTTCCAGGTGGTTTTGGAGATAGGGGTATTGAAGGTAAAATAATGGCTATCACTTATGCTAGAGAAAATAAGATTCCTTTCTTTGGTATATGTCTTGGCATGCAGATGGCTGTAGTTGAGTTTGCAAGAAATGTTGCAAATCTGGACGATGCAAATAGCTCAGAGTTTGGAGACACAGCGTTTCCTGTAATTGACCTCATGCCTGAACAAAGGGACGTAGATGAAAAGGGCGGCACAATGAGACTGGGAGTGTACCCATGCAAGATTATAGAGGGCACGAGAATGCAGGACATCTACAAGGACGAGCTTATATATGAAAGGCATAGACACAGATACGAATTCAATAATGAATATAGAGATACTCTCTCTAGCCTAGGGTTAATTCTATCAGGTCTTTCACCTAGTGGTAAGCTGGTAGAAACTGTTGAGTTAGAGGATCACCCATGGTTCGTAGGTGTACAGTTCCATCCTGAATTCAAGTCAAGACCAAACAAGGCGCATCCTTTGTTTAGAGACTTTATCAGGGCTGCATATGAAAACAAAAAATAATAATGTGATTGCTATCAATTTAATCAATTGATTAACAGCATAGTATAATCCACTTTAAAAGATTGTAATACTATAAAGCACTCTTTGCACAGACAAGCTGCAAAGGGTGCTTTTTTGCGTTATAAAAAATTTCTAGGATATTTCTGTATAATGTTCCATGTACTTGACAATAATTATTTATACATCACTTTTTTGCTAAATTTTATAGTTCCATGGTTATACTAGCAAAACTGGATGATATTTATGGGGATAAAGAGAAAGGTAGCGGTTAAAATGAATAAGGGTTATACAGTTATTAAGTTAAATTCAAGAAATCAAAAATTTTCTCAGGTTTTGAAGATTACTATAGCGATAGCAATGCTGACTATTCTTGTTGTATGGTTGGTTTCTTCATTTTATGCTGAGGATATAAATGCAGGGCTTGCTCAAAATCTTGTAAGGTTACATGTTATAGCTAATTCTGATTCTGATGCTGATCAAGCGCTAAAGCTCAAGGTCCGTGATGCAGTTATTGAGTATATGAAGACGGAACTTAGCGATTCAAAGAATATCGAACAGACTAAGGTCATAATTGATAAAGACCTGAATAAAATACAGGATATTGCAAAAGAGGTTATAGCAAAAGAAAATCAAAATTATTCTGTGACAGCAAGCCTGGGATACTATCCTTTCCCAACAAAGACATACGGAGACATAACTCTTCCAGCAGGTAATTACGACGCTTTGAGAGTTGTAATAGGCAAGGGAGAGGGAAGAAACTGGTGGTGTGTTCTTTTCCCACCGTTGTGCTTTATAGATGCAACTCATGGTACAATTCCTGACTCTGTAAAACAGGACTTAAAGGAATCCTTGTCAGATGAGGAGTATGCTATTATAACCTCGACTGATAAAGAAGAGGATATCCCAATTAAAATTAAATTTAAGGTTGTTGAGTTTCTAGAGGGGACAAAGATTAAGTTTACAGGCGCTATAAGCAAGCTATTCAACTAAGCCGTTACTTTAATAAGCAAGCTAATATGCACACACTTTTATGGTTAAAAACTCGTGTGTTACAATAAAAATTTTATAGATAATTAAATAATTACAGTAAAAACTCTTGTTAATTTGACAAGGGTTTTTTTTATGCGACAAGCTTCGCCCTCTTTGTTTGAAAAAATACATTTTAGTGATATAATTGTTGATGTTTAATTACTTATTACAGAAAGGTATAGAAAATGAAAAATAGAATTAGTTCTGTAGATATGTTGAAGGCTATGGCTATATTCGGTGTAATAATAATACATATATCAGCAACGGTGCTTTCAAACTTTGATATACCCTCTACTAATTGGTATTTTTACATATTCTGGGCCTCTATAGTAAGGTGGAGTGTACCAGTTTTCCTTATGTGTAGTGGAGTACTATTCCTAAATTCTGAAAAATCTATTTCTATTAAACAGATTTATACAAAGTACTTGCCAAGGATTTTAGCGGCCCTTGTTTTTTGGGCTCTTATGTATGAAATGCTTGATGTTATTAGGGAGTACAATAGCACAGGAATTTTGAGCCTTGCAATGATTAAAGATATGATTAAAAATATACTAACCTGTAATACACATTTTCATTTTTACTACCTTTATATGATTATACTCATTTACTGTCTTGTGCCTGTTATTAGAGTATTTACAGATGCTGCTGATAAGAAGCAGATGGAGTATGGTTTGTTTGCATGGATTTGTCTGGGTATTGTATTCCCATTTATTATTAAGTTTTACCCCTTTAACCTTTTAAAGGGTATGGTTTTGCAGTATGGACTTAGAATGGCCTATGCTGCCATTGGATTTTTTGTGCTGGGCTATTATTTCAATAAATATGTACTTACCAAGAAGACAACTTACATAATCTATTCTCTTGGTATAGTGGGTTTTGCAATAACCGTATTTGGCACAATATCTAAATCCTCGCAGTCCCTAAATACAACATTTTTAGAGGGAATGTCTCCAAATGTAACAGCAATGGCTGCAGCTTTATTTTTATTCATAATAAATCAGGGCAAGAAGGAAAATAACAAATTAATAAATTCAAAGGCAATCGGATATTTATCAAAAGCAAGTTTCTGTGTATATCTAGTTCATGATTTCTTTAATATTGCATTTAGAGTATTGAACATGGATAAAATGATATCTAATGTTCTAGTTTCTATTCCTGTTTTAGCATTAATCAATCTATTTTTGAGTATTGGTGTTTATTTTGTGCTATCTAAAATTCCATATGTTAAGAAGTATTTAATATAGATAAGTGTAAGTCTATACGGCAAATTTATCTACGAATACTGGTAGACTTGGCTTACAAGAATACTAGTAGATTAAGCCTACAAGAATACTCGTATACTTAGCTTACAAGAATGCTCGTATACTTAGCTTACAAGAATACTCATAGTCTTAGCTTAATAGTAAAGAAAAGCTGTGTTGGATATTGCTCCGGCACAGTTTTTTTGCACCTTATAGAAGTTGGAATAATTAGTAATTTATAACTATTGTGTTCTTCCAATAATTATGTAATTATTATTATGAATAACTTCATAAAACAGGGGGATATGGAAATGATAACCAGAGACAAAATAAAAGGTTTTGTGGCAGGCGCAATTGTTGTTTCACTCTTAAGCACCACAGTCTTTGCCGCGCAGGTGGGAAAAAAGGTTACAGCATTCACAAACAACATTAACATTTATGTTGAAGGTGTACTGGCTCAGAAAGTTGAAGCCTTGTCATATAAGGGTTCAAACTATATACCAATCAATGCCGCCAGTGCAATAATGGGCAAGGAGGCAACCTGGGATGTTAAAACCAACAGTTTATACATTGGCAAAAAGCCCGCTCCAGCCAAACAAGAAGTTCAAAAAGTGACTGTTAATAATGCAAAAGAGCTTATTGAGGCAATTGGCTCAAACAAACATATTATACTCAATAAGAATACATATAATATTTCATCCCAAGCAAATAATTCTACAAATGAAAAGGTTAGCTGGGTGAAAGTAAGCGACGGTATGGAATTAACAT
>JAEZFR010000165.1 GCA_023417285.1 Bacillota bacterium | reverse complement strand
CTCAAGAGTCAAACGGATTATCTCACACTCAGTCAAGTACTGTTTTGCCAACAGTCAACCCTGATGAACCAATAGGTGAACGCGCTGAGCCCATGGCAAATGCTGATATATCTGCTGATGGAACTATTAATACTGTTTCACCAACAGTCGACCCTGATGAGCCCATTGAGGTGACTGATAAGCCAACTTCTGGATTTACTGAGGAACAGCTGTACGCAAAGACGAATTCGGAGTTAAGAGCTATAATATCGCAATTGGGCATAAAACAAGAAATGTCTCAACTGAGAAATGTAAATAAAAAACAACTTGTGCAGATTATATTAAAAAATGACCAGGTTAGGAAGGGTGAGATTTAATGCATTTATCGGACAAGGATCTAGTATCTGTTCAGGAGGCCCGTAATCTTCTAGGTGATGCTTACAAAGCACAAAAGGAGCTTTCAACCTTTAATCAGGCCAAAATAGACAGAATTGTAAGAGCTATATCTGAAGCGGGTATTGCCAATGCAGAGAAGCTTGCAAAAATGGCAAATGAAGAAACTGGCTTTGGAAAATGGCAGGATAAAGTCATTAAAAATATTTTTGCAGCAAAATATGTTTATGAAGCAATAAAAGATCAGAAGACTATTGGGTTGCTAAGAGATGACAAGGTAAACAAGGTTTGGGATATTGGAGTTCCGGTTGGAGTTGTAGCTGGTATTGTACCATCAACAAACCCCACATCTACAGTAATCTATAAGGCAATGATTTCTATCAAGGGCGGTAATTCAATAGTATTCTCTCCCCACCCCGGTGCAAAGGATTGTATTATTGAAACAGTTAAAATAATTTCTGCAGCAGCTGAGGCAGAAGGCTGCCCAAAGGGCGCTATATCAACAATTACAGTACCAACACTTCAAGCCACACAGGAGCTTATGAGGAATGAGTTAACAGCACTCATACTGGCAACAGGCGGAAGTGCTATGGTTAAGTCTGCATATTCTTCAGGAACTCCTGCAATAGGAGTGGGTGCCGGAAATGGACCTGCTTTTATTGATAAATCAGCAGATGTTAAGCTGGCTATAAAAAGAATTATGGACTCAAAAACTTTTGACAACGGTACAATTTGTGCTTCTGAGCAATCCATTATTATTGAAAAAGCGATGGAGGACAAGGTTGTTGCTGAGCTAAAAGCACAAGGAGCCTATTTGCTCAATCCTGAAGAGACTGAAAAGCTTGGTAAATTTATTTTAAGGCCAAATGGAACAATGAATCCTATGATAGTAGGAAAAACTGCAGAGAGCATTGCAAAGCTGGCAGGACTTAGTTCTGTACATTCTACAGCCAGGGTATTAGTGGGCAGAGAGACAAAGGTAGGAAAGTCAGCGCCATATTCTGCAGAGAAGCTGGCACCAATTCTTGCACTTTTTGTTGAACCAACAGTTGATGACGTTCTGAGAAGGAGTATTGAGATACTTAGATTCGAAGGTGTGGGACACACATATACCATGCATGCGAACGACGAAGAGCTTGTTAAAAAGTTTTCACTTGCTATTCCTGCATCCCGTATACTTGTTAATACACCTGGAGCGCTAGGTGGTGTTGGTGCAACAACAAATCTATTCCCTGCATTAACCTTGGGTTGTGGAGCAGTAGGAGGTAGCTCTTCTTCTAATAATATCGGCCCAATGGATGTTATCAATATCAAAAGAGTTGCTTATGGAGTAAGGGAATTGGATGAAATAAGGTCCTCAGTGCCACAAAGTGGATGCTGTGGTAATAATTCTACAAAATCCATGTGTTCTGCTGAAATGGTGGACTATATAGTTAAGAAGCTGGTTGAACAATTAATATAAAACTGAAAAAAGTGAAATACTAAGCTTGTCACAACAAAAGTACAGTATTTTACTTGAAATTATTACGTTGTGGAGGAAAAAAATATGGCAAACACAAATTCACTTGGAATGATAGAAACAAAAGGCCTGGTTGGCGCAATAGAAGCCGCTGATGCAATGGTCAAGGCAGCGAATGTAACTTTGGTTGGAAAAGAATCAATAGGAGCAGGTTTGGTAACTGTTATGGTTAGAGGAGATGTTGGTGCTGTAAAGGCAGCAACAGATGCAGGAGCAGCTGCAGCGGAAAGAGTAGGAGAGCTTATCTCTGTGCATGTAATACCAAGACCTCATACTGAAGTTGATGCCATTTTGCCAAAGAACTCAACCCAGCTATAAAAGGGTAATTAACTCGCCCAAATCATTATGCTAGTATGAATTTCTTATTAATGGTTTGGGCTGAGTTTAATTCTTTATTATAAGCAAAGCAGCATTTGCTGCTTTTATGGAGGTGAGTAGGTGCCGGTCATTACTGAGGCTGATGTAAGAAAATTATTCTCAAGTGGAGAATATAAAGGCAAAAAAGAATTTGTTATACCACACCATCAAATTATTACCCCTTCAGCTAGGACGTATCTTACTGAAAACAATATAACAATAAAAGTATTGGACGAAGGTGCAACACCAGTTGAAATAAAGGTTGTAGATAGTGATGATAAAAGCGTTTCTCTTAATAAGCCCAAATACCAAACTCTGTTTGGGGCAACTATAAATGAGAAACCAGAGCATATGACCCATCTAAGAGGTAATACGCTGGTTTTTAAGGACCATCCAATTATTGCATTTAGAGGAGCAATAGATTCTCTTGAATCTGAAATTATACTAGCTCAGATAGCATGTGAAAAGCAAAATAAGCAAAAGGTAATATCAGATTTAGAGGAGATAATTAGTTTTATCAGAGGACTTACTCGTTGTGAAATAACAGGGGAACCAGTTGGAGAATTTACATTGCAGGGACTTACTGCGGTTGATTTAAGGGAATACTCCCACCATCCGAGCAAATACTTTGGAATTAAGCATTTTCTTCCTACCTACACAAAGGGTGAGCTGTTCGCTATATTGAACAAACTGAGAACCTTAACTAGAGAGGTTGAACTCAAGGCTTATAAAGCCTTCAAGGACGATTACGGTAAGGCAACAAGAGAGGATAT
>JAEZFR010000031.1 GCA_023417285.1 Bacillota bacterium | reverse complement strand
AAAGAGAGATTATCAGGTAACAGCGGATAAAGAATACAAGGGCTGGCAAGATGGCCTTACAGGCATGACTAACGTTACATTTAAGCTCTACGACAAGTTAAACCACATGTATACTGAGGGCGTAGGTGAGTTGAGTACACCGATGGAGTACTATTCACCAGCAAATATACCTGAATATGTAATTAAGGATATAGCACAATGGATAGCAAGGTAGCAATGTTTAAGAAATATAATATAAATTCATAGAACAATCCGTACTATAAAGTACCTAGGTATACAGAACTAGAATGTAATCCTTAAGAATGCTCTCCTACTACGCGTTAAATAAACGCATAAACGGGAGGGCATTTTTGTTATGGTGTAAAAAGGTATTGCAATAATTTAGTCGAATAGTAATATTAAGGATTTTCGTGATATCTTTAACAGGTTAGAAGGAAGAGGGTTGTATGTGGTGGAAAGAAGGAGTCATTTATCAAATTTACCCTAGAAGCTTCAAGGACTCAAATGGTGATGGTATAGGCGACATCCGAGGAATTATTGAGAAGCTTGATTACCTCAATGACGGCACTCCTAACTCTCTTGGGGTGGATGCTATCTGGATATCTCCATTTTTTAGATCTCCCATGAAGGATTTTGGATATGATATATCTGATTACAGAGATATTGATCCAATGTTTGGAACACTGGATGACTTTAAATTGTTACTTGAAGAAGCCCACAGACGGGGTATTCATATAATTATTGATATGGTACTTAACCATACCTCTGATGAACACCCCTGGTTTATTGAATCACGTCAAAGCAAAGATAATGAAAAAGCAGACTGGTATATATGGCACCCTGGCAAAAACGGGAAAAAGCCTAATAATTGGTTTGCTCAGTTTGAATTAAAGAGTGCTTGGTGGTATGAACCCAAAAGGGGAGAGTTTTATCTGGGCACATTCACGAGACATCAACCTGAGCTCAATTGGAGAAATGTAGAACTCAGGAATGAAATGTTCGGTCTGGCGAGGTACTGGCTGGATATGGGTGTTGATGGATTTAGACTGGACGTAATAAACTGGTTCATTAAAGACGATGAGTTTCGCAGTAACCCCTATTCTATAAAAAGTTTAGACTTTCAAGAGCATATATACGATAGAAATAGGCCAGAGACAATTGACATTTGCCGCGACCTCAGAAAAATTACAGATGAATATAGTGAGCGTATGATGGTGGGGGAGGTGTTCACTGATAGTGCAAAGGTAGCCTCCGATTATTATGGGAGTGGCAGTGATGCACTACATATGGCATTCAATTTTAACTTCCTTTTCCAGCCGTGGAGTTCTAGAAAAATATATCATTCCATAATGGAGTGGTATGATCACCTCCAAGGTGATGCATGGCCCAATTTCACATTCAGCAATCATGACAATCTCAGGCACTCATTAAGGTATAAAAAGGGTAGTGAGACCCTTGATAGGTGCAGAGTAGCCGCAGCGTTGCTTTTAACGTTAAGAGGAACGCCATTTATTTATTATGGTGAAGAGATTGGCATGACAGGAGGAAAGATAAAACGATCGAGGCTAAAGGACCCACTGAGCAAGAAAACCTGGCCTCTGAAAAGATTCTGTAGAGATTTAGCCAGGACTCCTATGCAATGGGATATTAGCATAAACTCCGGTTTTTCATATGGAGAGCCATGGTTGCCTGTAGACAAAGGATATATGGATAATAATGTTGAGATACAGGACATTACAAAAAACTCTTTATTAAAGTTTTACAAAGGGCTAATATGGTACAGAAAAAAGCATTCCTCAATTACAAGGGGCAATATACAATTCTTTGATAAGTATTGTGACAGGGCTTTGGTTTTTACAAGGGAAAGTGATGATGAAAGGCTTTTAATTATGCTCAACTTTAGTAATAGTAGCACAAATGTACGTCTGATCGATATTCTGGATAAGGAAGCCCAAGACAATAGAATTTCTGAGCGGTATATTTCTAGTAAAGGTGTTATCTCCGATTTAATTAACGCAGAGGTGTTGCAGACCACAGTCAGCTTTGCTACGCATAAACCGGAAAATACGAAGATTACACATGATATTGTTAAACTCGAACCATATGAAATACTGATTGTTGAGGTGGGGAACAAAAATACCAAAAATTCTCAATTAACGGCAGCTATCGATAAGTTAGATTACTAAGAAAGCTTAAGTTACCAGAACGAAAACTAACAAGGTGAATAATTAGTTTAAAGTTACCTAACAGGAACAATATAAATTAATTGAAAGCGGGGATTGTATGAAAAACAGAAACAAACTTGCCCTTGTACTGATGATATTAATTGTAGGGTTTCTTAATGCTGACCAGAATATTATTAATGCTACTCTAGGTGATATTGAAAAGGAATTTAATGTGAACGATGCTGATATTGGGCTTATGAGTGCACTGTTTACAGTATTAGGAGCGGTAGTAAGTATAGTCTGGGGATACCTTTCAGATAAGAAGAACCGTAAGATACTATTCACCATTTCAATAATTATTGCAGAGATTCCTTGCCTTATGACGGCATTTGCTCAAAACTACGAACAGTTCTTTGTGTTGAGAATACTTACCGGTATAGGAGTAGGAGTATCCTTCCCAACCACCTTCTCGATGATTGGAGACATGTTTGATGAAAAGAAAAGAGCCAGTGCAGTAACCTGGTTGGTGACAGTAATGGGAGTTGGCCAGATATTAGGCATGATGATTAGCGGATATTTGGGACCTACATATGGTTGGAGACTTCCTTTTATAGTGGCAGCTATTCCGGGGATTATTGCCATTATATTCTTTTATCTATTGATTCCTGAGCCCAAGAGAGGGGCATCGGAAGAATCCCTAAAGGAGCTTATAGAGCAAGGACTGGTCTATAGTAGGACAATTAAGTTTTCTGATTACTTGGATTTGTGCAGGGTAAAAACAAATGTATACCTGTTTATTCAAGGTTTAATGGGCACTATTCCATGGGGAGCAATCCCTCTTTTCTTGATTAAATATCTTGAACAGAACAGAGAATTTTCAACCGAACAAGCAACTACCGTGTTTTTGTTTTTTGGAGCAGGGACAGTAGTAGGAACGATAGCGGGCGGCATTCTTGGCGGCAAACTGTTTAGAATAAAAGAGGCATATGTACCCATGCTGTGCTCCATAACTACTTTGGCTGGTGCAGCAGTGGCGTTGCTTATATTTGTACTTCCATTAGGAGATAACCTAGTAATCACAATATTACTGGGGTTTGTGGCATCTTTTATACTCACCATTACAAGCCCGAATGTAAAGAAGA
>JAEZFR010000023.1 GCA_023417285.1 Bacillota bacterium | reverse complement strand
GCCTCACACGAACGTCTAGGAAATCTTGCAATATTTGAGTCAAAGAATGAGTTTATAACTTTATAATGATGTGTATGTATAAATTCATCCCAAGTTTCAACTAATTCCTCTTCTTTTCTAATATCAATGATTTCAATTTCCTCGAAATTCCGTTCTTCTGCTGTTCCCCAGGCACCCTTAAGTAAATCAATGGCTGCTTTATCAGTCTTTGGAGCACTGTACCCAAAAATAGTTAATAGGAACGCTGATTTCATATAATGTCTAACCGCATTCCAATTGTCTCTTATGAATAAGTCATTTTCATAATCCTTATCTTTTACTGGGTATAGCAGTTTTGTTCTTTCTAGTCGTTCTCCACATACAGGACATAAGCTAGTTATAGGTCCACCTCGTTTATGCTTGTGACACAAACCTACATACACATTGCCATGTAAAAATAGCATTTTAGGTAGTTTATCAGTAATTCTACCTACTCTTTGATACGCCTGTATCAAGAGGGGATCCCAATTAAATGTTGCAATTATATCTTTTTGTCTTAGAGATAATATCAAAAAATCGTATACCGTTGGTTGTTCCGGTATTTCAAAACTTACAAAATAGTCATATATTCTATTTTCAAGTTCTAGCAAGACATCCTTGCAATCCTCTCTACTCTGCAGTTCGGAGTAAATATCCTCAAGATTATCACTTTGTGTGTTCAATTTTACACTTTGTATTAAATCCCTCATTCCAAGTTTATTAATAAATCCAGCCATAACAGAAGTCTTCTTACCATTCGCATCACCATTGGGTATTGCCGCGACACTCGCTCCTGCACCAAGTATGACCAAATGGGGACGCCTTTTCATTAGGCTTTCATATTCCTCATATTTTCTTTCCATATCTCTATCCTTTCCTTGTTCTAATTCCAAAGTCTCAATATTATTGTAAATTTGCTGTGACTCTCGATTTATACAACAATGCTTGTATTTCTTACCACTTCCACAGGCGCAGGAATCATTTCTTCCGGTCTTACTCATTATTGTTTACTGCTCCTTTCATTTGTATCATTTAAACTGCTTTTCGCTTTATAATGAATTAATATAACTAATTGCTTGCTCAAAATCCTTTATAATGTCTTCTGTCTTTTTCTTGTCTGGCATTACTGTAGAATGAGCTATTTTATGTCTATAAGTTTTTCTGTGTCCATCAATTGTAGCCCAAAGGGTAGGATTGTCTTTCTCAAATGACTTGCCTGTATACCTTTCTAGATAGTAGTCACATCTTTGCCTGAAGTTAGTTTCTGTGTGTCTAAGCTCAGTCTCTATATTCTGTTGAGACATCCCGTTTGCTGTCATTTTCTCTATGAGCTTTTTTTCCACAGCTATCTCCAATGCAGCTGAGCTTTCAATCACTGCAGAACGAAATTCCAATCTATACCATAAACTTCTTGCAACTGATATAAGTTCTTCCTCAGCTGCTATTTCAGTATTATTTTGAAGTCTATTCTTAAGTTCTTCTAGCTTTTCTGTTTCTAGGTCTGGAAACACCCTTTTATATGGTAAAATACTTTGTGCAAGTCCAGCAAACGTAACACTGTCATACTGCTTCCCATCCAAATAATCTTGCATTATAGTTCCAGATAGAATGTTCTCATCTAATTTTTCTGTCCAAAATAATCCTCTTATATATGCATATTGCTTTATTAGATTATTTAGTGCCTCGTAGTAGTCATAAACTCTGTGAAGTCCACCAAACTCATTTCTAATTAATATGCGATTTTTTATATCTTTTACCTGCTCCGGTTCCATTATAGCTCGCTCTTCACAGGCTAAAGTATGTAAATGGTCTGTACTTTCATAATTCACGCCCTGCCTTAACATTAATGTTTTAATCTTTTCAATACATTGTTCTTCAGTTACTGCATCAAAATCATCCTCGCTAAAAGTAATTTCCTTGCTAAACCTACAACTTACAAATGTTTTACATTCTCCGAATGCATAATTATTAATTCCATTTGTTTGGACTAGATTCTGTAATGTTTCTTTATCACCCAAATATGTTGTTTTCCCAGCAAACTCAGTAAACCTAGCTGTATGCAGCTTATACCAATCTGAATTCATTGTTAATGTAATTGTTCCTGATGTTGTCTTAACCTCGTAGTTGCCGTCTTGCAACTCAATCATAAATGGCAATTCATTTAATAGCACAGTTTCAAACTTCATAACAATCCCCCTATAAAATTTTACTTTTATGGCTACTGCCTGCTCTTAGTCAAGTCCCGCGCGTCCGATATTGTATCACAGGTAAACAAGGTATCTAGCATGCACCAGACCCTACCATTGGGGTAGATGTTACCCGTTTTTATCTCCTTGTTTGGGGTGAACCCTTGTCCTAGTTTATAAAGGAAGTGTGGATCCCACTCTCCTTCTGGTATCTCTGGTATTTTGCTATGCATATCGGTTATAACCTCGTATGAATCTATGTGATGAATAGACTGGAGCTTGCCAAAATATCTGAATGCAATGTAATTTGGAGGAGTCTTAGGCCAGCCTTTACCACCCATTGGATGAAAGTATAATTCTTTCTGCTTAACTATATCTATCCACGTCAATCCGGAATCTACAGCTTCACCACTTCCAAGTGAAACTACATAAACCATATTAGATTCATTGTTCTGCATTGTCATCAATCCTTCCAAATATGTATTAAGTTCAATTAATAGGTGCTTTTCAGCGTGACTACTCCTGCCATATGCTGCATTTGAATAGCTATAAACTTCTTTCCATGAAACTGGTAATATATCTATGCCTTTAATGTTTTTTACTTGTAGGTTATGAGCTGCGTATGTACTACTACATTCCGACATTGCAATCAATTTCTTTATTTTTGCTGGGCTATCAAAAAAGCTCTGCCTATTTGCATACTTTGACAGCTGCTCCTGACCTGGGAGAGCCCAGCCTCGCTTTGCTTCAACTATAATATAGAAGTGTGGCTGACAGATTATTTCAATGTCTGTGTACCCACCATCATCTGAGTTATATTCCTGTAAACGTATTTCTACATTTTCATGGTCAATCTGCTGAATTTTTATTGTTTGGTAAATAAATTCACTTAACAGTTCAGGACACTTTGATAGTGCCCAAGCTACACTAAAGCTTATGTCATTCTCTTTGTCACCTAATAATTGAAATATACTTTTTACCTGCTTACTATGTAATAAAAGGTCTGCCATTTGTTATCTCCAAAATAAAAAATAGTCAGAGGAGTTATTAGCTCCTCTGAGAAATAGTTCATATTACCTTTTTGTACTCGGTTTTTCGCCGTCTCTGACTAATCTTGTTGGTGGTGGCGGTGGTGGTGGCGGTGGCGGATTCTGCCCTTGTGAATTATTTGCTAATTCCATCTTGACCCCTCCTCTCTTAAGGTATTAATTTCAAACACTCTTGTACAATTCCAAATACTTTATTGTAGTTACATAATCCGACTATAATTGCACTTGAAATAAGTCCTGCTATTATTGCAGTTTTGGCTTTATGTAGATAGCCAGCGCGATTATCATTATTTCGAATGTTTGTTTCATTACATTTACAATAATGGTTAATTAAATATAATTCAAAATACTTCTCTGTTAAAAACTCGCAATCACTGTATTCTTTATATGTCTCTGTCAGTTTATTATAGTATTCTTCCATCTGTTTTGGAGTCGCAATAAACTCATATGGGTAGTTATAATATGATTTTATTAAATAACTAATAGAAAACACTATAGCTGTGACCAAAGATGTTATTGCGATTACTAATAGTATCAGAGCTATACTTTTTTTTGTAATATCCATTTTTCCAACAGCATATGTAATTATACTTACCTGTAATGTAATTACTGCAATTGGTATTGTAAGTTCTGAGCCTAATTTCTCTTTTCTCGCAATTTCATTGTTATATGTTTCCTTATAAATATTCAAACGGTCTCTCTGCATAACAATCATCCTTTTTAAGTCAACTTTGTTATTGTTGTTTAATCGTTTGCTTTTTGTCCATCTATATACACCATTTATTTTATTTACTGAATAACTCTACTCCATCTCATGTTTTGCATTCATCAATATCTGTATCATCAACTGTTCACTGTCATTAGAGAGTTTTATTGTATCTAAACTCATTATGCCTGTTTTGAATAGGTTGGCCTTGTATCCCAATGCTTTAATAAACCTGGCTCCTTCAGGGACAATAAAATGACATTTAATATCGCTAATTGCTTCAAAGTCATGATATTTACTTAATCTCTGTATAACCTCACCTTTGTCCATGATGAGTAAATAGAATTTTGAGAATGCTTCAAAAACCTTTTTGCCTGCTCCGATATGA
>JAEZFR010000499.1 GCA_023417285.1 Bacillota bacterium | reverse complement strand
GAAATAATTTAACTGCATATTCAATTTGCTCTGTAAACTCTTCAGAAGGTTCATCTGATTCCATATAATCAAGCTCTGTTAATTTTTTTTGAATTACTATTACAACAGGAGCTTTATCACCAAGTTTGATTATGTCACCTTTTAATGGGTTAAGAGTTGCAACACTTCCTGACCTTGAAGGGTCTCGTGTTGAACGTTGATCAGTGCTATATGTGTGAGTTGATTTTTCTGTTTCCTCAGCCATTGTAATAATTGATTGAGCTTCGGGAGTATCCTTGGGATTTAATACCGGTTGTACCATGAAAACTGTCAGCGATAAAACGACTGCACCTGAAAGTGAAATTATAATATATTTAACACGCTTAGGATGCTTAGTTCTATATTTATTCAGGTTTTCATGCAGATTTCTAAGTAAATTTCTTTCATTATTGTTAGACATTTTTTCTCCTAGTTCATAAATTTGTAAGATTTTGGGCATAACCCAATAGATGCATTTGCACTCTTCTTGTAGTCGGTCAAAATGTTTACATAAACTTAAGCTGGATGAAATAATTATAACACATATACCTAGGAGAAATATTAAGGTTAGGTAACAATCGCAGCCGTATTTTGCAAGATAGTCCAATAAAATACATAATAAGATATATATTTCCAACTTATTTTTACTAATAATTAAAAACTCGACTAATATGTGATTGAGTTGGTATAATTAGGGTAACTTTAATATGGTAAAGTTAAAAGAAAAAGGTTATACAGAAATATTACATAAAAGTAGGCGGGGAGACTGTCATGAGGGATATGTATATTAAAGCACAGAGCTGCTTAGAGGGTATGGTTTTATCTGAGGATCTATGCACAGATACTGGAGTATGCCTTATTCCTAAAGGAACCAAAATTACAGAAGATTTAGAAAAGAAGGTTAAGCGCTTTAGATTAATGCCTATAAAGGTAATCATATATGATGACTCAATAAAAGTTGAGGAAGTTGACAAGACTGAGTACCATAAGGGTGTTGACGGTTTATCAGCGCCAGTAAAGCGTTCTTATTATGAAGCACAGGACGAAATAAAAGATGTAATTGAAGATTTAAGTTTAGGAAAGAGAGTAACCGCAGAAAAAGTTGAAGAAATTGTTAGAACAATAAAAAAGAACATCCCTGATGCCTTGGACGTTCTTAAATGTGTAGATATTGTTAAAAGCATAGACGACTATACATACAGCCACTGCGTAAATGTGTCTATGCTAGCCTCAATGTTGGCTAGATGGTTGGGCTACTCTGCCAATGAGGTGGAGGAAATTGCTAAGGCGGGACTTTTGCATGACGTAGGAAAAGTAATGGTGCCAAAAGAATTCATTAACAAAAGAGATAAGCTGACTGAATATGAATATCAAGAAGTAAAAAAGCATGTAACGTACTCATATAGACACATAGAAAATGTTGAGGGGTTAAGCCATGACATAAAAATGGGAGTACTGATGCACCATGAGCGTGAGAACGGAACAGGATATCCACTAGGAGCAAAATCATCACAAATTCACAGGTACGCTAAGATTATAGCTGTAGCTGATGTATATGACGCGTTAATATCAGATAGGGTATACAAACAGAAGATTCCAGTTTTTAAAGCGCTGAAAATAATACTAAACGATTATGAAAACAGCTTGGATATTTCTATAGCAAATGTATTTGCAGAGCGTGTTTTGAGTAATTATATTAATGAATATGTTATATTGAGTACTGGAGAAATTGGACAGATTATACATATTCAAAAGCAAAATTTGCTCAAGCCTATTATTAAAATTGATGGTGTATATGTAGATATGGCAAAGGAAAAAGAAATGGAAATTGTCAGTATTTTTTGGGGCATATGAATTACGGGTAACAATAATTATGTTTCCTTAATATTATATAGAAGTACGATTAATGGAGTGTACTTCTATGAAATTAAACAATGCTCAAAATGCTGAGATAAATCAGCTTGACAGTACAATTTCCGCTCTCATAGCAACAATAATAGCTATTGGTATATCAATAATCAATTTGTTGGGAACCAAAAAGTCTATTGTTGAGGAAAAACCGCTTGCACCGTGTTTTGCTGAGCTCCCAACACTTACTTCAATTATTATTGTTTTAGTTTCCTTTTTCTTTTTTGGCTTAGCTAGGGACGCATGCAACGAGAGTGAGGAGCAGGATTGTAGCGCACAAATAAGCTTGCTAACAAGCTTCTTAGTTCTATTTGTTTCTATTATTAGGTTAATTAACATTTCTGGGCAAACTCCTGGCTCAGAAGCTCAAACAGCAGCAGGCTCTGGAAAACGATAATAGATAAGAATTATATTAATTGCTATATTCAGATTGGATTTTGTGCTATATTGAGATTGCATTTTGTTTAATATTATGTTCATTTTTTATATTGTGTTTGTGTTTTTATATGAATATAATGGTAATGAAAAAAATGTATAAATAGCATTGATATAATAAGGCATACAGCGGAGGATAAAATGGGCAATGAGGTCAGCGCAATAATTTATCAAATTGTAATACTAACTCTTTTAGGAGCTACAGGGTATATTGCAGGCAAGAAAAAAATATTACCTGCCGATACTCACAAATACCTTTCGGCATTGATTTTAAAGATAACAATGCCTTTTCTTCTGTTTACCACAATGGGTAACTATTCATTTACTAGTGATACTCTCAAAAATGGTTTGTATATATCAGTATTTGGTGCTTTATTTGTACTTGTTTCTGGGCTTATAGGCTTATTATCAACTAAATTATTTGGTATAAAGGATAAAGCAAAAAATGTTTATATAGCTTCATCAATGTTCGGGAATGTTATTTTCATGGCATATCCCTTAATAAGGGCTATGTATGGCGATAATGGTGATATGGGAATAGTCTATGCTATATTTTTTAATATTGCAAATGATGCTATACTCTGGACAGTGGGCGTTTACTTGTTTAATAAGCATAAAGCCACCAGTTGGAAGGAAAACCTTTCACATTTAGTAAACCCGAACATAATAGCATTTTTGGGGGGCTTTGTCGTTATAGGGCTAAAGCAGTTTTTGCATATAGATCAGTACCCTGTATATAATAAAATTTGGGACATAGTGTATTCTGCTTTTAACGGATTAGGGCATACAACAATTTATCTCTCTATGATTTTTATTGGATTAATATTAGCCAATATTAAGATAAACGGCATTAAATACCTGATATCCAGGTGGAGGTTATTATTCTTCTCATTATCAAAGCTATTAATAGTGCCTCTTATAGCCCTGTTATTTTTCTCAATGTTTAATTTTGACTCAAATGTAGTGAAAATAGTGGTCATCCAACTTGGTATGCCAGCTGGTACAATTGTTTCTGCACTTGCTCTTCAGTATGATTCCGACTATAATACCGCAACAGAAGGCGTATTCTTTTCAACCATACTATCGGTGTTTAGCTTACCTCTATTAGTTTACCTTATATCTTTATAAATAGATTATTAATGAAAGATACGAATTATTGTTCGTATCTTTTTTTGTTATTGACAATCCATAGCCAGCTTGTTACTATTAATTTATAAAAACACGAATATTTTTTCTACTTTACACAAAAATGTTCGCTTAATCACTAATTACATAAAAATTAATTGTAGGAGGACTAATAGTATGTGCGTTGCTAAGGATGCAAAGGTAGCAGTAATAATGGGAAGTGATTCTGACTTTTCTGTAATGAAATCTTGTGTGAAAATGCTGAAGCAGTTTGAAGTTAGCTGTGAGGTTATGGTATGTTCAGCTCATAGAACACCTGAGGCAGCAGCTGATTTTGCAAAGAATGCTGCTGAAAATGGATTTGATGTTATTATTGCAGCTGCTGGGAAGGCAGCACACTTGCCAGGAGTATTGGCCGCATTTACTCCACTACCTGTAATAGGAGTGCCTATTAAGTCTTCTACTCTAGATGGACTGGACTCACTATTGTCCATAGTACAAATGCCTTCTGGCATACCAGTAGCAACAGTAGCACTTGACGGTGCTGAAAACGCTGCGCTGCTTGCAGTTCAGATATTATCTACAGCTCACCACGATTTAAGACATAAAATGCTAGAATATAAAGCTTCATTAGCAGAAAAAGTGAAAAAGAAAAATGCAGAACTTCAACTTAAGTTAGAAGAACTTTAAATAAAAGGAGTATACCCATGTGTAACAGGAACACTTGCTTGACTTGCACAGATTTTAACTGTATGGAGGACAGACCCGATAAACTTCGCGAAGAATGTGGGGTTTTTGGAGTTTATTCAATGCCGGATGCAGGAGAAGACGTTGCAGGAATGACGTATTATGGGCTTTATGCACTACAGCATAGAGGACAGGAAAGTTCAGGTATTGCAGTAAGTGACAATGGAACAATTGTATTCCACAAGGATATGGGATTAGTTCCTGAAGTATTTGACAGAGTTGTTTTAGAGCATTTAAAAGGAAACATGGCAATTGGACATGTGCGCTACTCAACCACTGGTGCTAGCAGAAGAGAAAATGCTCAGCCGATGGTTGTTAGGTATAGAAATGGTAATCTTGCTATGGCACACAATGGTAATATAGTTAATGCTGGTGAGATTCGTGAAAGAATGGAGAATAGCGGTACCATATTTCAGACTACAAATGACACAGAGGTAATGGTTAACCTTATCACAAAACATTCAGTATTCTCAAACAGCCTTGAGCATGCTATTCAGAAGATGATGGAAGAGGTTAAAGGATCGTACGCCCTAACCATAATAACTGAAGATAAGCTGATTGGTGTGAGGGACCCTTTGGGAATTAGACCGCTTTGCCTTGGGAAAACACAAAAGTCATACGTATTGGCATCTGAGACATGTGCCCTAGATGCTGTAAACGCAGAATATATAAGAGATATTTTACCTGGTGAAATTGTTATTATTCAAAACAATCAGGTCACATCAATATTAAAAGAAGAACCAAAGAATACCAGACTATGCATATTTGAATTTGTTTATTTTGCTAGACCAGATAGCATAATTGACAATGCAAGTGTTCAACAGTCACGTTATGAGGCTGGAAAAAGACTTGCAATAGAGCATCCTGTTGAAGCGGATGTTGTAATAGGTGTACCAGACTCCGGCATATCAGCCGCTGTTGGCTTTTCTAAGCAGACAGGTATTCCTTATGGGGAGGGTTTGGTAAAGAACAAGTATGTTGCTAGAACCTTTATTCAGCCAAGCCAAGGTATGAGAGAGGCAGCTGTAAGAATTAAGCACAATGCTATTAAAAAATCAGTTGAAGGCAAAAGAGTTGTTATCATTGACGATTCAATTGTAAGAGGTACAACTACTAGAAGAATTGTTCAGATTCTGAAAAATGCAGGTGCAAAAGAGGTGCATATGAGAGTTAGCTCACCACCGCTTATGTACCCATGCTATTTTGGGATAGATATTTCCTCTAGAAAAGAATTGGTAGCATCCAAATTGTCGGTGGATGAAATTAGAGAAATGATTTGTGCAGATACTCTCGGATACTTGAGTCTGGAAGGATTATTAAAAACTCCTATTGGATCAAAATGCGGGTTCTGTACAGCTTGTTTGGATGGTAAATATCCTGTTGAAGTGCCCGATGAAGCGGACAAATTATGTCTGGGGTGCTAAACAATTGCCTGATATATATGGCAAAAACAATCGTCTAGATATATGAGACTAGAAACAATTTGCCTGATATATATGGTAAAAACAATCGTCTAGATATATATGATAATAGGAACAACTAGAAAAAGTCTTATATCAAAATTTAGTAGTGCTGGCGGTGCCACACAGTTATTTGGAGGTTTAAAAAATGACTACATACAAGGATGCGGGTGTAGACGTAGAAGCAGG
>JAEZFR010000001.1 GCA_023417285.1 Bacillota bacterium | reverse complement strand
GTTCTGAAGTTACATTAGGATTAATACTCTGATATTCTGAAATAACATTAGGATTATCACTCTGCTGTTCTGAAATAACATAAAGTTTATCACTCTGAAATTCAGCAGATAACATATTTTCCAAAGTCTGTATCTTTGTCACCTTAAATATACCCTTTGTCAACGTACCAGTCTTATCAAATACAACAGTCTCAACAGAATTTAGTGCCTCTAGATAATTGCCCCCCTTAACAAGAATACCATTTTTTGATGCACCTCCAATTCCACCAAAAAAGCCCAAAGGAATAGATATGACTAATGCACATGGGCAAGAAACTACTAAGAATGAAAGTGCCTTATACACCCATTCTGTGAACGTTGCCCCACTCAATACCAGCGGAGGGATAACAGCTACCAACACAGCCGCCATTACTACAGCAGGTGTATACCAACGCGCAAATTTAGTGATAAAATTCTCGGTTGGTGCCTTTTTGCTGCTTGCATTCTGAACTAATTCCAGGATTTTTGATACTGTAGATTCACCAAATACTTTTGTGACTTCTACTGTAATTAATCCACTCTTATTAATCGACCCTGAAAGCACCTCACTGCCAATAGTAACTTCACGGGGTATAGACTCACCGGTTAGTACCGAAGTATCTAGCGTTGAGCTGCCATCTGCCACCCTTCCATCAAGCGGTATTTTTTCACCGGGCTTAATAATAATGTAGTCTCCTACTTTAACATTTTGGGGAGACACCTTTACCTCTTTATCCCCTTGCTTAAGATTTGCAAAGTCTGGTCTAATGTCCATTAATGCAGTTATGGAACGGCGTGAGCGGTTTACAGCCATATCCTGAAAGAATTCTCCAACCTGGTAAAAAAGCATAACTGCTACGCCCTCTGGAAATTCTTTTATGGCAAATGCACCTATTGTGGCTATACTCATTAAAAAGTTTTCGTCAAACACTCTTCCACGTATTAAGTTCTTGCCGGCTTTTAGTACAACTTCCCCACCTATAATGAAGTAACTTAGTAAAAATACTGATAGCTCAGCGTAAAAAGGCAATTTCAAAATAATGCCGGAAATAAAAAGTAAAACTCCTATGCTAAATAAAATAAGCTTTTTTCTTGATATTAAACTGCCGTGACTGTGGTCGTGGCCCTCATGGTCATTGTGACTACCCTTGTTATGGCCATCATCATAGTGACTACCATTGTTACCATCCTGGTGATTACCATCACTTATAGGATTTTCTATGCTACAACTACCACACTTAAAATCTTCACAACTCGCGGCGGTGCAATTATTGGAACTACAATTTTCACCACATACTGGGGATTTACTTATGCCCTCTCTTCTTAAATCAGAAGATTTATCACCCAACACAACAATTTTCAATCCATGTTCAACCTTATGAGCAGTTCTCATAGCAATCTCAACTAATCTTTCTCTATTGGCGGAACTTTCAATATTAATAATCATCCTTGATGAAATGAAATCAACAACTACGTTATCAATGCCGTCCAGCTTTTGTACTGCTCTTTCAATGCTTGCAGCACAATTTGCACAGTCTAGGCCCTTTATCAAAAATACTATTTCATTTTTTACCATATATATCCCTCATCTCTTTTCAGCAACATGATCAAGCCCTTGCATAAATATTTCCTTTACATGATTATCATCTAGTGAGTAGTACACTATCTTGCCATCTTTTCTATTTCTAACCAACCTAGCCTGTTTGAGTACTCTAAGCTGATGTGAAATTGCTGATTGAGACATATTTAGTAGAACAGCAATGTCGCATACACACATCTCAGCTTCACTAAGTGCACACAATATTTTGATTCTAGTTGAATCTCCAAATACCTTAAACAATTCAGCTAAATCATATAAGCTTTCTTCCTCAGGCATCTTACTCATGACTGCCTTAACAAGCCCCTCATGGATTACACTGCAATCACATCTTTCTATTCCATATCTCTCGTCTATCATACTTTTCACCCTTCTATTTGTTCTATTAATATTAATATATTATATGTACATATGAACATATGAATAACTGTTCATATGTTATGTTTAAATTATATGCCCTGTTTTTTATAAATGCAATACCTAAATTAAAAACTTTTGATATTTTACATTTAAAATATAAGGGCATATAGTTATTGAAATTCTAAATCATGTACTATGAGTTTATTCCTTATCCTTGAGTTCTCTTTTTAATATCTTGCCAGAGCTGTTTTTGGGCAGACTATCAATAAATTCAATATCCCTTGGAATCTTATATAACGCAAGTCTTTCCTTGAGATATTGATTAAGCTCTCTACCAGTACATGCTTCTCCATCCTTTAGCACAACAAACGCCTTAACGTATTCACCCCTAAGCTTGTCATTTATTCCTATTACAGCTGCTTCCTTTACCTTTGAATACTGGTATAATATTTCCTCCACCTCTCTAGGATATACATTCATGCCGCCAACAATGACCATGTCCTTTTTTCTATCTACTATATATATGTAGCCATCTTCATCCTTTTTAGCCATATCACCTGTGTGAAGCCATCCATTCTTTAAGGTTTTATTTGTTTCTTCTTGCTGACCATAATAGCCTTTCATAACACTTTCGCTTTTAACAATAAGCTCGCCTACTTCTCCTGAGTTTAACTCATTATCATTTTCATCAACGATTTTACACTCAACATCAATCAATGGAATACCTATAGATCCTGCCTTTTGGACACCATTTAGTGGATTAAAGGCAACAGCAGGAGCTGCCTCAGTCAGTCCATATCCTTCTACTATAGGTAGCCTGAGTATTTCTTTAGCCTGTATGAAGATCTCTACTGGCAAAGCAGCTCCACCCGATACCGCTAATCTTAGCTTTGGAAAAGTAATATTCCTTTTGCCTGCTTCTAACAATACTATATACATAGCCGGAACACCCATAAATACTGTAATTTCATCTTTTAAAAGAGACTCTACAACTTCCTTTGGGGAGAAGCTTTCTATAATAACTATTGTAGAACCTGACCACAAAGGCATCAGTACACATGCTGTAAATGCAAATACATGAAACATAGGTAATACACACATGTATATATCATCTTTTCTGCTTAACAACCCCTGTCTACATTGTTCTGAATTAACTACTAAATTCCTGTGGGTCAACATAGCTGCCTTTTGTTTTCCTGTTGTTCCAGATGTATAAAGAAAGGTCGAAACAGCACTTTCATCTTTGAATTCTTCAAATTCCATTCCCTGTGTTTTTTCAATATCTTCATCAAAATCTTCACCAAGTACAAATACTGTAATATCCAGGGCATTATGAATTGCTTCTTTGGTCAACTTTGACTTTTGAAGTATTAATGGGTGAATAATCATGTATTTTGCTTCAGAATTCTTAACAATGTATGCTATTTCCTCCATTGTAAGCAGCAAGTTAATTGGAACTATAATAGCTCCGTTTTTTACTACACCAAAGTAGGAATAAATAAACTCCGGTGAATTTGGGCAACTAAGCACAACCTTTTCTCCTTGCTGTATACCTAACTTTTGCATAGTTTTTGCATAATGGATAACAATCTGGTCCAATTGCCCATATGTTACTGAATTTCCCTTAAATTTAATTGCAATATCCTTTTCCACAAAATTATTTTTATAAATATTACCTACCATTAATATCTACCCCCAATAATTATTTTACATTTATTATAGCATAGATATATTTTTTGGTAATATTTTTTTTATTAATAATTGGAATTTATTCTTTATATACTTCTATTACCTTGTCATAAATAAGTTGTAAATTCTTTTTAAGTCTTATATCAGTTGGACACAGTTTTAATGCGATTTTTGCATACTCTAGCGAATCTTTGAACATTCCGAGGTTATAACACGCTATTGCTGCCAGGTCGTATATATCCCATCTCCAACCCCTTGCATCGCTAGGGTATCCATTAAAAAACTTCTCCTTTATATCCAACCCTTTAGTTGTAGCAAAAAAGGTTGTCACCCAGTCTTGATTGTTATAAGCTATATAAGCTGCTTCAATAAATGGATCGCGGCTGTAAGGTGTCTCTGCCATTGCTCTTAAAAGCCAGGATTTTGCTTGCTGATAGTCACCTTTTGCGTTATAGCAGATAGCTATGAATTTCATAGCTGATCCTCTTTCCTCCTCCCAAGTTGCTCCAGGAAGGCTAAGATATTTCTTTAGAGTAGCTATACTCTCATCCCATTTACCTGCAAACATAAGCTCTCGCCCATAATAGTGTGTATTTCTGACGTCATTAGGAAATTCTTTCAGAGCAAGTTCAAGTAATTCCAAATTAAAGCCTCGGTCTTTTGAATTATCAGGATAATGTTTAACTACTAGCCCATCAATAAAGGTGCTTTTTTGTTCACCTTCTCCGATATAATCAAGCACTTCATGCGTTGGATATATCCATCTATACCCCTTCCTAGCGTGTATTCTATGATGATTGTATTGAACTCCCGGAGTACCATCTGGGTTGAAGCTCCATATATAGAGATACCTTGCTATTGTAGTTTGAGGTGTCCAGGCATTTTCAAGGCATTTTCTCCAACCGGCAGAGATTACCTCATCAACGTCCATGCTTACACATATGTCATAATCTTCGGGTATCTCTTTCAGCAGTTCATTTCTAGCCTTATCAAACCTCCAAGGAATAATGGGAATCTCATAAACAATTGCACCCCTTTGTCTGAATTTTTCTACTGTATTATCTGTAGAGCCTGTGTCCCCTATATATACAGCATCTGCTTCCTTTAAAGAATCCATAAAGCGGTCTGCAAACTTTTCCTCATTCTTACAAATTGCATAAACACAAACCTTATATTTACCCAAAACACCCAGCCCCTTACTTAAAAATAATAAAATGAATCTACCCCCATTTTATGCAAAACGAGGGTAGATTCGTGATAAATTATGATATTCTAACTATTGTCATTTGTACTGAAAAAAATAAATTTATTTACTTCCATTCATTCCATTTGTCAGGACTAAAACCTACCGTTGCCAGTTTCCCGTTTCGAACAATGGGTGTTTTATATAACTTTGGGTTCTTGAAAAGCACTTCAGCTGCAACATTTCCAACACCAAGTTGTTGCATATTTAAAGTTTTATATTCTTTACATTCCGTATTAATTAATGTCTTTAGCCCAACGGCATTTTTAACGCTTTCAAATTCCCCCTTACTCATTCCATATTTAAAGAGGTCTATATATTGATAAGAAATCTTTCTTTCCTTAAAATAGCGTTCCGCCTTTTGTGTTTCAAAACATTTTTTCGCCCCAAAAATCTGAATATTCATAAATCTCCTTAAATTATCAGCATTCCAATATCCTGTATTCTAATGGCCCCAGTTCAAATGCGGCTATACCGGACTTGTATTCAATACAATCGCCAGTAACAATATCCTTTACTATTTCAGTATTGTATCTAGCTAAGTCAAGACGAATAAAAGCATTACTACTATCACTGGTATTAACTGCTAAACATAAGCGTTTATCATTACTCATCCTAATCATGGCATATGCTTGGCTATAACAATATATTAACTCGTATTCACCACCGGACAACTGACTATATTTTTTCCTAATAGACGTCAGAAATCTATACCATGTCACGATGTCACCATCCTCTTTTCCCCATGGATATGCCATTCTGTTAAAGGGGTCCTCGTATCCTTGCATTCCTGCTTCATCACCATAATAAATAGTTGGAACACCCGGAAGGAAGAACTGTAGAAGCGAAGCAACTTTTAGCCTTTTTTTAGCAATTGAGTATTGTTCGGGATTTAACTTATATATAGCCTTGTCGTCCCTGCTTAAATCATTTTTGCTTGGAGCACCACTTAATACAGTAAGAATTCTTTCAATATCATGAGTTGTTAACAGATTCATCAAACAATGTAGTACCGGTGCTGGAT
>JAEZFR010000504.1 GCA_023417285.1 Bacillota bacterium | reverse complement strand
GTACAATGAAGACTACTATTGGGCTTTTTCAAGAGATGTAGCTGTTGATTTAAAACCAACCATTGATAAGGGTAAAGTTTCATTAGCATTAGCTACAAACAAGATAGATCTCTCAAAAGCCAAAGGTAGCGAATATTTATATGATGATAATGGAGACCCTATTTTTTTAGGAATGCCTGTAGATAAGGATGTTGAGATAACTCTATATGAAAAATATTGGGTTGCTAAAGAGAATGGGCAGTATTATGACTTTATAAATAAAAAAACTGTAAAGAAGTATCAGTATGATGAAGTAAATAATCCTATAAGCACCATTATGGTAAAAACCGTGCAAGGTAAGGCAAACTATGACTTTACAATACCCAATTATTCTGATGGTAAGACTTATTATGTTGAGTACAAAACAACAGATTCGCACAACAGACTTATACAAGACACTAACTACTTATACTCAGGGTATTTTTATGATTATTGGAGCGGTTATCAGTCAAACTATGTTTTAAGCATAGACCAAGATCAGTATGAGCAGAATGAAAAAATTGAAATGAATTTAAATAAAGGCAATGAACGTATAAATGAAGTATCAAAAGGAAGTATTCTTTATTTAAGACTACAGGATGGTATCAAGGAGTGCTGGGTATCAACAAAGGGACAACAAATCAAATCATTTGAAGAAGAATATATACCCAACGTGTATTTCAAGGCGATATATTTTGATGGGAGGTCGTTGTGCCAAGCTTATGACAAACAAATATCCTATAATTATAGCAAGAAGCAACTTACCTTTGATGTCAAGACTGATAAGGAAAGCTATAAGCCAGGTGATACAGTAACAGTTAACATATTAGTAAAAGATAAGAAGGGTAATCCATGCAAAGCGCAAGTTAATCTTTCAGTTGTGGATGAAGCCTATTTTTCAATATACCAACAGTATGTGGATATATCAGGAGGAATTTACCGCAATATCTATGAGCCAGGTATTACAAATACATATATGGCTTACTCACCTCCCCAAAATAATATGGGAAATGTAGCAGAAGGAGGAGAAGGTGATGATGAGGGAAGCAGAATTAGAAGCAATTTTGAAGACTCGGCATATTTCGATTCCATAGAAACAGATGATGAGGGAAAAGCAATAGCGCAATTCAAGGTGCCTGATAACCTAACCTCATGGCGGCTTACATATCAAGGTATCACAGATGATTTAAAAGTTGGAGATGGCAAGGTAAATATAAACGCAAAACTTCCATTCTTTGTTAGGGCAGTAAGTAATGATAGCTTTATGCAGGGTGACAGCCCAGCAGTACTTCTCTCTGGGTATGGAACTGAGATAAATGCAAAGGACAAAGTATACTATGAAGTTTCTCTTACCGACACTAAGGGTGTTACGGTGAATTTTTCCGCTCAAGGAAAAGGGTCAGAACAGACAATGCTGCAGTTACCAAAGTTGAATACTGGTAAATATCAGATGGTGGTAAAAGGCAGGTCAGGGGAATATACAGATAGCCTTCAGAGAAGCTTAGATGTGAGAGAGAGTCTGCTATCAGCACCTAAAACTACATATGAAACTCTATCTAAAAATATCCCAATTGGGGAGCTACAAGCACCATATGCCAATGTATTGTTTTTTAATAAGGGAGTAGCCGATTATTATCAATCACTCACCGGCCTTTATACATGGGGATCTAGACTTGATCAGGTACTAGCTAGGAAGATATCGGGTGAGCTGTGGAAAACATATTTTAACTCTGATTGGTGGTTTTATAGCAATAATGATATTGACTTATCCCCCTATCAAATGGAGGATGGGGGCTTGGCACTGTTGACATACGGAAGCAGTGATTGTGAGTTATCGGCTAAAGTGGCAGCACTTTCCCCTAATAGCTTTGAACAATATAGGCTCATTAGATATTTTTCTGATTTCATTAATAAGACGGATTCGACACCACTCCAGGTGTGTGCTTCCTATTGGGGAATGGCTGCTTTAGGAGAGCCGGTTTTATTAGACGTTCAAAGGATGATAAAAAGTAAAGATATAACAATAGATGAAAAGCTATATTTAGCGCTGGCATTAGCTGAGATGGGAGATTATATAGGGGCCAAGGATGTATTCTCACAAGTAACTCAAAGCTATTCCAAAGCAATGATGCCTTATAGGTATATAAAGGTGGAGGGAGACAAAGACGGTATAATGAGCCTTACATCAAAGATAGCCGTTTTAGGATACAAAATAAATGACCCAGAGAAGCAACAATACCTTGGATACGTTCTTAATAATTCTACAGACGATATTTTGCTTAATTTAGAGAGGTTAATGATAGCAAAAATAGGGTTACCAGCTTGTCAGATGGACGGTAGTGTAACGCTTAGTATTGACAACAAAGAACAAAAGCTAGAGCTAGATGGAAATGCAAGTATTCAGAAGCTTTTAAGTAAAGAACAAGTGAAAAATATGAAGGTACTTGATGTAAAAGGGGATATAGTAGCTGCAATTACTCAATCAGTCCCTGTAATAAACCCAAGTGATGTAGCATCAAAGGTTGCAAAAGTCACTAGAGAGTATAATGGCAAAACTGGTTCAAATATACAATTAGACAAGACACAAATTGTAAAGATTACGTTAAGGGTCAATTTTGATGAGGCTGCTCCTGCTGGGTATTATACACTAACAGATACGCTACCTGCAGGCTTGCACTATGTGGAATCATCAATAGAACAATACGATACATGGCACTATACAGAAGCTGAAGGTCAGTTGGTAAAAATAGGTGTTTATCATAAGGGTGGTAAGGGCTCTGCTCTACTCAAATATTATGCAAGGCCTACATCACCTGGCAGATTTATAGCTGATTCAGCCATTATAACGCATGATGAATCTAGTGCATGTGGTATTGCAGACAGAACAGATATAACCATTGAATAGAAAGTGAGAATATGAGTTTATATAAATCAATTAATCGCAGAAAAGTTGCCTTTATAATACTTTTTATTTTAGCTATATGTGTTTTAAGCGTAGATTCTTTTGCTCCTAACAAGGACGTCGCTATTTATAAGAATTATGTTGCTAATAATAATGATACCGGTATCAATAGAAATGATGTCGGTATCAATAGAAATGATGCCATTATTGGTAAACAACCAAGAACTGTTAGGTGTTATTACTATAACGAGAAGAATTTTGATAAATCTACTAAACTAGCAGAACAGATTGGGAGGAAGGACGTAGGGGTAGTATATGGCGGGATAGTTCCACACCATTTGGTAGCGGCACCTATGATAGCAGATTTTTTTAGACAAATAAATAGTACCAATTTTAATACCAATGGTACCGACACTAAGACGGATTGTATTAATACTATATACATTTTGGGGCCAAATCACAAACGGGTTGGTGAAGCAGTTGTGCAGACAGTGGATATGGACTGGGATACGCCATTTGGCCTTATGAACGCAGATAAGCTGTCTATAAATGAAATATCAAAAAAAATAAGTACTCAGCATAATCCTTCACTACTAGAGCAGGAGCATTCCGTTTCTGCTCTAGTACCATATGCAAAGTACTACTTTAGTAATGCAAATATTGTTCCTATTTTGCTCCCGGGTTCTATGGACTATCAACAATGCCTTAAGCTTGCGCAAATAATAAAAAAAGAAGCTTCAAAAGGCTCTGCGCTGGTAGTTGCCTCAATTGACTTCTCTCATTATCTTACCCCGGAGGAAGCTATTAATAATGATAAGCATACTTTGAAGTTAATAGAAGACTTCGACTACGAAGCAATAATGAGACTCAACAACGATTATCTTGATGCTCCCCAAGTACTAGTAACCTTCTTGAAAATAATGGAGCTGCAACAGACTATGACATTGACTGAACTAGATCACAAAGAAGCATCTAGCTTTATTGGAGAGTATACCAAAGAAACAACCAGCTATTTTACTATGCTGTTTTCTAGATAGTAAGTCTGTTTATGGTGAAGTTTTCTAGATGGAAGCCAGTTTGCTGTGCTAATTATTGACAGCGGAACTATTTATGGTGTTGCAGAGTTCTTGTTAGAATTAGCTTCTGCTCCATCATAAGCATCTCTTAAAATTACAATATCAACTCTACGATTAATTGCCCTGTTTTCATCCGAAGTATTAGGAACTATAGGACTAAATTCTCCATATGCTATAGCTGAAATATTCTTTGGGTTAATGCCTACTTTATCGACAAGAAGCCTCAAAACACTCATGGCACGAGCATTTGATAGCTCCCAGTTTGAGGGGTATTGAGCGGATTTAATAGGAATATTATCAGTATGTCCTTCTATTCTTATTGACTTTCCAGGTATTTTGGCAAGTATATCCTGTCCGATTTTGATGATGTCAGCTTCTGAGTTTTTCTCTATCTCGGCATGACCACTTTTAAACAAAACCTTATCCCTTATAGATATAACAATACCTCTTTCTTGCATGTTAACACTGACATTACCCTCAAGCCCTTGTTGCTGGACAATACTGTCAACTTCTTTTATAGTTTCGTCAAATTGCTGATCCTCTTGCTTTGATGGGATTACTGGGGAAGGCAGTACTCCAGGCATACTAATAAGTGAGTTGCCCGCCTTGCCGCCCTGTATAGTACTAGGTGGATTACCATTACCAAAAGCGCTACTAAGTGATTGAGATAACTGCTGAAATTTCTCTGAGTCAACCTGACTCATAGCAAATAAAACTATAAACAGTATAAGGAGCAAATTCATAAGATCCGCATATGTAAGAAGCCAGCGTTCAGAGTTGTCCTTTTCCACCTTTACCTTAGCCATTATGCCTCAGCTCCTTCTTCAGCGCCTTTAGTAGACCTCTTGACACCATTGAGCTTTTCCATTAGTGCAAGGTTAAGCTTCTCTTTAATGATTCGAGGATTTTCGCCTGCCTGTATAGATAATAGCCCTTCTATAATTAGCTCATTAATCATTGTTTCTCTTGCGGCCTTAGCTTTGATCTTTCCAGCAAAAGGTAACCAAATAATATTAGCAAAAGCAACACCATACATGGTCGCAATAAAAGCACCCGAGATCTTAGGCCCTAATGCTAGTGGGTCAGACAAATCCCTGAGAATACTAATCATACCCATAACTGTACCGCATACACCCATGGCAGGCCATGTACCACCCATTGCTTCAAATAGCTTTGCACCAGATTCGTAAATGTTTTCCTGCAACTCGGTTTCTCTAGCAAGAATATCCTTTATTACTTCAGTCTCAATACCGTCAACAACTAAAGCCAATCCTTTTCGTACCAGGTCGTTTTTGTTTGTTTGAGCATCTTGTTCTAAGCTTAATAGGCCGTCTTTTCTTGCCTTTTCTGAAAGGTTTGCAAGCTCGTTAATTATATCTATTTCATTGTAATTTTTCTGTTTAAAAACCATACCTACAACTGAAAAGGCTTTTTTCAACTCTGAAAGGGGAAATGTTATCAGCATTGCTCCCGCCCCGCCAACAAAAACAATCAAAAACGGTGCAATACCCCACAGCCCTCTCATACTTCCGCCTTCTTCTAAATATCCAGCAATGACTCCACCAATTCCTACAATAATCCCAATAATAGTAGTTATGTCCATATGTATTTACACTCTCCTAATGATATGTAATCCTTTGTAAAATAATCAATAAAAATAAAAACCACAAGTGTTTATTTTTCGTTAACTGACCATTGATTTGCAATTATGCTTGTGCTATGATGTATATTAATTTGATTATATTACCATGTGTTACTTTTTGTATATAGTGATTATAATAATTTATCGAATTAATTTATTAATAGCTTAACTGTTTATGGAGAAAAAAATTGAAAAAGTTACATTTGAGCGATTTAATGCGGTTTTTTATTATAAGACTGATAATACTTAGTTGTGTTGCTATAGTTATTATTTTGATAACTCAGAGGCAAAATACCTTTGCTAGCATTTTATTATTTCTTGCAGGTGTTGTATTGTCGGGAATAAGACTAAGTGTGTTAGAATATATTCTTAAAGGATTAACTAATGTTTGCACCAAGAATCAATTAATACTACAGAGTATTTTTTGGTATGTATTGAGCCTTCTTGCAATAGCGCTTCTACTGATAGTTTCAGTTAGAGTTAGTATTTCATCAATGATTTGTACACTCATAGGAGTTTTATCTTTGGTTATAATTGTATTATTAAATACTTTTACAGAGGTAACTGGTGTTACTCATAATCAATTTGGGAGCAAGCTAGGGAGATGATTTTAGCATGAACTTAAGCGAAAAGCTTATTGAAGCAACAAAAACGAAAGTGCTATTTGAGATTGACATTATGGGATTAAAGGTGCCCATATCCGATGTAGTTCTTACC
>JAEZFR010000470.1 GCA_023417285.1 Bacillota bacterium | reverse complement strand
TGATTGGAAAGTAAATACAATAAGAATAGTCTACAATAAAAATGATAAAGAAATAGTTTACAATGTTTTTGATAAGGTTTAACGAGAAGGGGAAGCAATATGTATTATTTCTACAACTTTACAAAGATAATTAAATACATTGGCATAATTGGCCTAATTCTAACAGCTTTTAGTGATTTACTTGTTTTCAAATTATTATGCTTTTTTGGGCTATTTGTATTTATTGAGATCGCAATTAGTTACTCAACTTTTAAATGTATTATTTTGCAGATAGTAGGTATATTTTATGTAAAGAACAAATATGGAGAAGAGGTACCTTCTGTTTCAAATTATACTAGTAATATTGAGTACAGTTTACCGTTTGATGAAAAGTGGACAGTTATAAATGGGTGTTTTACTGAAAAGTATTCACATTCATGGGACGTTCCAACTCAACGATATGCATATGATTTTATTATCCTTGATGATGAGCGTAAGTCCTATCGGGGGGATTCTAAAAACTGCGAGAATTATTATTGCTATGATAAAAATATATTGTCACCGGCTGATGGCATTGTTGTAGAGCTAAATAATGGCTCAAATGATAGCCTTATATATCCAAAAGGGAAATTCTTTTCAAGAGCAAATCATATAGCTGGCAATTATATTATTATTAAGCATAATGAGCAGGAATTCAGTTTTCTTGCCCATCTAAAAAAGGATAGTATCTCAGTAAAGGTTGGAGATACTGTTTGTAGGGGTGATATTATTGCCAAGTGTGGGAATACCGGTAATTCGTCCGAGCCACATTTGCATTTTCAAATTCAGAACGGGCAAAGCTTCTATAAAAGTGTAGGTTTACCTATAAAGTTTAGTAATATTGAGATAGATAAAATAGACAACTATGAAAAAATAGATACAAGACCACATATGAAAGAAGATGAAATAGTAGAAGGATATATTACGCGAGGATATAGAGTATCTAATAAAGTAAACATTACTACATATACAAAAAAGGTTAGAACTCAGGAGTTTGTAAATGTCTTTTAACAAGTCTAATAGATAGGGGTCTTTCTGCAGATTCACCAAGTCTTTTTATTCTCGATGGTCAAAAGCTCTTTCAAAGGCAATAAAAGACATATTTGAAAAATAAGTTGCAGTCCAACGATACCAAATACATAAAAAACGCAATGTTGAAAGCCATTTACCAGAATCTAAAAAATCTGCTGTAACAGCAGAAATAGAAGCAGCTTATGCTGAGTTTGATTGCAATGTTGCAAAGGCAAAACTCGAATCAACTGCAAAAAGGATTGAGTACAAATATCCATCGGCAGCCGAGAGCCTACGTGAAGGCCTTGAAGATACTCTTACTGTTCATAAACTAGGATTACCTGGACTTCTTAGGGTATCTCTTTCAAATACAAATTGTATTGAATCAGCACATTCTACAGCAAGGAAAACAACTTGCCGTGTAAAGAACTGGCAAAGTGGAACTCAGGTATTGATGTGGCTTTCGTGTGGATTTATGGGCGCTGAAAAGACTTTCAGAAATATTAATGGCTATAATTGATACCCGTCTTGGTAAATGTGTTGTAAGGAATGAATGTTTCAGCTTCTTCTATGGTTGTATAAAAGATTTGTATGGTTCGAATGTACTTTTTTATTGAGGGCTAAATAAATAAAAACAGTGGGAGTCATATTGTTGATAATATATGAAAAAACATATAAAAAGTGTATGAGTGAAATCAAATCAATTATGTGGGCTAAATTTTTTGCTCGTTCTTTTACGAATATTATCCAAAGAATTATGCTTTTGGAAGAAGATATTCCAGATGATGAAATTCGTGAGGAAATTAATATGATTTTCGAAGTAGCAATGAATCAAAAAAATAACAATTGAGAGGAATTGATTAATATGAGTTGTGCCGATGGTTGTGCATTAAATGCCTTAGAAGTAAAATTGCAGTTAATAAATGAAAAGTTAAAGTTTTCAGCAAAAGCCCGCTCCAATCCAGAATTTGTAATAGACTATTTCCCTCCATTTGGCGATGGCGAAGGCTATACATCTCTCGAAGTATTTTTAAGCAGCTTTTGTTCTTGTATAAGCTCCACTGTACTAACTTTATTAAGAGCCAAAATGAAAAAAACAATCTCTGCGTTAAATGTAGTGGCAAAAGGGAGTGTTAGAGAAGAACATCCTAAAGCCCTTACACATATAGCTGTTGAAATGGATATTACATCACCTGATGTTGAAAAATCCGATGTTCAGGCTGCTCTTACCATTGCTGAGGAAAAACTATGTCCTGTATGGGCTATGATTAAGGGTAATGTTGAAGTTACTGTACACTATAGAATAAGTACATAACGTAGGGTTTCTATGGATTTAAACGAAGTTTTAAATACTAGCAAAAAGCATATTTAAAGTGTGAACATATATTATACAAAAGAAGATAAAGAAACTCAGGGAAACTCTTAAATATATGAATTTTTAATCAAACAAGAATCGCATTTTTTAAAACATAATGCGATTCTTGTTATCCCCAAAAGCTGTGAAACAATGGCGATTAAAAGAATCTGCTTGATGAAAATGACTACAGTCAAAAAAAGGTAATAGAAATTGAGAGAATTGGAGAAAAACTGCGTCAAAGAAATTCTACGGAAGATTGGACAAGCTCATTAATAATTGAAAAAATATTATTGACAAAAGATTATGTAAGGAGTATATTAATCTTAACGTTAAGATTTTGGGAGGGGCATCATATGGTATCAATAAAAGACGTAGCGAAGATTGCAGGCGTATCCCCAACTACAGTCTCTGCGGTAGTCAATAATCATGATTGTGTAAAGCCGTCAACACGGGCAAAGGTATTAAAAGCAATTAATGATCTTGGATATATTCCTAACATTTCAGCAAGAGAACTTGTTACAAATAAAAAGCAAAATATAGGTCTTATCACAATGGGATATGCTAATAGCACTGATAAGAATGATTTTAACAAGGACAAGGATATTTTCTATATAGATTACATCAATGGTATTGCAGAGGCATTAAAAACTACAGGTTATGGTCTGCTAATTGACAACTTTTATTATGAAAATGGAAGTACCAGAATTCCAAAAATAATTGAGGAAAAGCGAGTAGATGGCGTTATAGTGGTTGGATCGCTGTATAAGAAAGATTTTATTGAATTAATAAAAAAAGAGATTAATGTGATTGCAACATTAGGGACTTATAATGACCTTACTGACTATGTAATAAATGATTATACCGATTCAATACTCATGGTTGTTCGATATTTGGTTAGTAAAGGGCATCGTAAAATTGCATATGTTAGTGGTGATTCCACAAGCTATGCATGTCCTCTAAAACTCAAGGGTTATAAGGATGGCTTGGAAGAAGCAGGTTTAGAATTTGATGAGGAACTATTGTTTCAATGTAAATTTATGTCTTCACAGGGGTATGAGGTAGCAAGAAAGATATGTGAGCTTCCTAAAGAAAAATTCCCAACAGCAGTTATTTTTGGTGCTGATATTCTAGCAGCAGGAGCATGTCAGTATTTTTACGAAAATAAAATACGTATTCCCGATGATATCTCACTTATCGGATATGAGAACCTGGCCATATCCG
>JAEZFR010000485.1 GCA_023417285.1 Bacillota bacterium | reverse complement strand
TTTTTTCAGAGTTTTGCTCTGGAAAAATAGGGGGCATGGGGGAGAATCCCCCGATTTACGTACAAAAAACCGCACCTTTTGGGGGTGGGTATGTACGGCAGGAATAGTCGGGTGACACACCCGACGGAATACAGCTTGCCAACAGAGTTGGCAACGGGTGACGTTGTAATTTGAGGGTGACAAAAGGGTGGCAGAAAAGGTGTAATGTAGATATGCTAAGGGTTTTGAAGGATAGAATTAAATGTAGTTGAGAATAGAAATATATAAAGTAGAAAGTAACTGTGTTGCTGTGGCATAATGCTATGGCTTTTGTTTTGTCAGGAGGTGTGAAGTGGCTAAAAGGAAAAGTAATCCTGAGGAATTAAAAAGGTCAATCAGGTTTAAAGCAAAGAGCATAGAAGATATGAAAAAACTTGCAGTGGTCAGGGGTATATCGGTTTCAGATATAGTCAGAGAGTTTGTTGAAAAAGGACTTGCAGTTGACGGCCATAAAAGTGACATTGATTTTATTACAGCAATCATTCACACGGAGCTTAAGGAAGTACTGGAACCCCAGATAAACAGAATAGTAAAAATGCTTATGAAAATAGGAAAGGTATCAGCCGGAACCATGTATGCAAATTTAAGCCTTATCCAGCTGATAAGTGACGAGGATCAGGAAGCTTTCTATGAAATGATTAACAGAAGCTTACGGCTTGGAGTTGAGTATATGAAAAAGAAGGATGTAGAGATTGACCAGTATTTGAGCCAGGCTGAAGAAGTGGGGAAGGATAGTAGGAGAGTGAATGACTAATTTTTCTTATTTTTAAAATCTACCCTCTTATAATAGTTGATTATAGTAAGGATAAATTAAGTACTAGAAAAAATTGAAAGTAAATGTAAAATGTGTATAATATTATATAGAGATAAATATATCCTTAAAGTAATTAACTATAATTGATAAATACACTAACGGAGGATTTACATTTGAAATTTTCTGAAGAAAAATTAAAATTATTTGCAGCAGCGTTGAGTGAAAGCGAAGATCAAAAATGCAAAAATGCTATAGGTATGGTAAGAGATGCTTTGAAGGGGTTAGGTTATACGGATGACAATAAAGCAATTTTTCGATTATATGATGAAACTTATGCTTATTCATTAAATATGCGTAGCGTAGCTGGTTCTAAACAGATTAAGATATTTATACAAGGTTCTTATGCTAATAATACTAATGTTCGTACTCAAAGCGATGTTGATATAGCAATAGTCCAAGAGGAAGTTTTTCAAACCCAATACCGTTCAGGTGTTACAGATAGCAATTATGGTTTCCGCGTAGCAGATAAACCAATGAAAACTTTTAAAGATGAGGTTCAAGAGTGCTTAGTAGTAAAATTCGGCAGAGATGTTGAAAGAAAAAATAAATCTATTAAAATCCATGGGAATACATATCGAAAAGATGCAGATACAGTGCCGTGTAAAAGATATAGAGACTATAGTGAAGATTTATATAATGATCCGAAAAATTATATAGGAGGTATTGTTATTAATGCTGATGATGGTACGATAATTATTAATTATCCGGAACAACATATATTCAATGGCAGAAAGAAGAATTCTGAAACTAATTACTATTATAAAAAAATGGTACGCATTATCAAAAACATGCGTTACATTATGGATGAAAATTATTACTTTTCGGCAAACAACGTATCATCTTTTGGTCTAGAATCTTTATTATGGAATGTACCAAATGAAATATTTAATAAATTTAATCCTATTTTACGATTTACTTTTGACGAAATTGTAAAATATCTGGTTAGTCATAAAAACGATATACACTCTTATAAAGAAGTAAATGGAATTAAAAATTTGTGCCAAACACAAGTAGATGCTGACAAATATATAAAATTTGTTTTGGACTTATCTAAATTCTATGAATATGATATATAGGTGGTTGGTATGAACGAAAAAATCAAAAAATATTATAGTAAAGTATTATGGGTTGCTTTAATAATTTTTGTAATAAGATGCTTTATTGCAATTCCTAAGAGCTTGTACGACCTTTATGGTTGCATGGGAGAAACTATATCAATAACTGCAATTTTTATGTATTGTTATAATAAATGGTTATGGAGATATATACCAATTGAAAAAACTCCGGTATTATATAAAGAATATAGGGGCGTTTTTAAATCTAGTTATGATGATATTGAACATGAAGCGATTGTTCAAATTAAACAAACATTGTTGACTATTCAAGTCATTGTGACAACAGGTGAAAGTAAAAGTAAATCAATATCTTGTTCAATAGAGGAAGTTTTAGGGGAAAATCAGTTAACATATTGTTATTTAAATACTCCTAATGCAGGAGTTCGCAGCCGTAGTGAGGTTCATTATGGAACAGCAATGCTCTGTGTTGATAATCCGATACAATTAAAAGGACAATATTTTACTGATAGGAAAACAACAGGAGATATAGTTTTTAATGCAGAAATAAAGCCTAAAAAAACGAGTAAACAAACAACTTTAAGTGATACTGCAAAAGCATCTTAAAACTAAAAAAATGTGAAAATTATGTAAGCAATAGAAAGGAGAATCAAATGAAATCAATAGTATTTTTTAATAATAAGGGCGGAGTGGGAAAAACAACTTTTACTTACCATCTTGGTTTTGCTCTGGAAAGGCAGGGTAAAAAGATATTGTTTGTTGATGTAGATCCCCAATGTAATCTATCAGCTCATTTATGTGAAGAAGATGTTATTAATTCAGCATGGGATAAGGATGGGCAGAGTATATATAAAGCGGTAGAACCTATAGTTAAAGGGTCAGGGGACATGAATACAATTACTCCATATAAAATCCCAGATAGAAATATATGGATATTTATTGGGGATTTACTATTATCTGATTTTGAATCTGAGCTTTCTTCTGCATGGTTACAGATTTTAGCAGGACAAGAACGAGGATTTAGAGTGACATCTGCAATTTATAGGTTAATTACCGAATTTGGCAAATTAAATAATATAGATTATATATTAATTGATATTGGACCGAACTTAGGTGCCCTCAATAGAGCAATATTATTAGGGTGTGATAACTTCATTATACCCATGATACCGGATATGTTTTCGTTAAGAGGATCACAAAACATAGGACGTGTGTTTGCTAGTTGGGTCAAAGATTACCAATTGTCAAGGCAGAGATTAGGGAATGTATCTTTTGAGTGTATTATTGGACAACCCAAATTTTCTGGATATATATTGCAGCAATTTAATAGGTATAGAAGCCGTAAAACGAAGGCATTTGAAGAATGGGGAGAGCAAATCCCCAAAAATATAAAAGAATACGTTATAAACCCGCTTACAACTAATGACTTAGTTCCTTATTCATTACTGCTAAAACAAAAAAATTATAAAATTGCAGAGTTTAAAAATTATAATAGCTTAATACCTCTAGCTCAAGTAGCATTGAAACCGGTATTTGAACTTACTAGTACTGATGGTGTTGTAGGAGGACATATCCAATATGTAAAAGATTGTTTAGATGAATTTGAGAATATTGCAGAGCATTTTACCCAAATTATTTAAATTTGATTTCAGACATCTGAGTTCGTATATAAATAGTATTTATTGCCTGCAATGAATTATATTAATTTAAGATTTTAAATCAATTATGAGAAACAATAAGAAGTTTAAGAGAAAGTCAACGTTTGGTAACTTCACATAAAGTGCCCGTACCCCACCCAAGGGACTACGGGTTTTTTTATACCCCAAATTCAATTAAGAAGGTGATTTCTTTTGTCAGCAGTTTTCTATAAACAGTGGTTTAAGCCGGTAAATGAAACTCGAACACCAAATAAAAATGCCGAGCATATCCGGTACATTGGTACTCGTCCCGGAGTAATTAGAAATGAGGGAGAAAAGCATGGCCTGTTCGGTAACGTGTATGATTCCGATACACTTGAAGTCAAACATAATATAAAGGATGTAATGGATATAGTTAAGAAAAAATCCGAAGAAGGAAAAAATATATTCAGGTCAGTAATTTCATTCTCTCCTGAAAATGCTGCAATAAAGGTTGGAGAACCAATAACAAAAGAGGCATGGCAAGAGCTTATAAAACAACAAATCAGGATAATTGCTGAGGGAAACAATATAAAGATGTCAGATTTCAAATGGGTTGCCGCAGCTCATGACACTCCCAGCCATCCACATGTACATATTGTCTTCTGGGATGAACGTCAGGAGATACGAAAAAACTGGGTCAATCCCAAAGTGCCGGATAAAATCAGAGGTAAACTGGTCAAGAACATATTTGAGGATGAGTTGAAAGAATATTATGAGAAAAGAGATGAGAAAAAGTATTTACTTAAAGATATTACAAATGGTATGACCAGTGAGTTTGAAACCTATCTGGATAAAATGAACAAGAGAGAATATTCATCTTTGACAAATGAAGAAATCTTTTTTGATAAACCGGATAGTCAATTTTGCAAATATCTGGCTCAAAGGCTATTCGAAATAAGAAAAGAGATACCAAAAGGTTCATTAAAGTTTGAGTATCTCAAGCCTGATGTAAAGGACAAACTTATTTCTTTAGTCAGAGAGCTGGTTGACATAGATGAAAACTTACAGGAAGCCATTTCGGAGTATGTTGAAGCAAAGCTGGACATTGCCAGAATATATTCATCTAATGAAATGGAACTGGATGCAAAAGCCGATGAATACGAAAAGGAGGCTGAGAAAATTATCGCAAA
>JAEZFR010000286.1 GCA_023417285.1 Bacillota bacterium | reverse complement strand
ACACAGGTTACCGATGCCACCGTTAAGGTTGGAGGTTGGGACATTAACTGCTGGAAGCCAAATGCCCATTTGCATGAAACCTTCAGAGAAGGTGTTTATAACTCATGTAACCCTGTTTTTGTTAGGTTGGCTCAGAGTTTGGGTATTGATAAGTTTTACAGTTATGTAAAGGCCTTTGGCTTTTATGATAAAACAGGTATTGATTTACCAGGTGAAGCAAGCAGTATATGGCATGCTAATCCCACAGAGGTAAATATGGCAACAGCTTCATTCGGTCAGCGTTTTCAGATTACTCCTATACAGCTGATACAGGCTTATGGAGCTATAGCTAACGGTGGACAGCTAATAAAACCTCATGTTGTAAAAGAGGTTGTAGATTCAGAGGGTAATGTTGTAAAAAAATATGAGCCTGAGGTTGTCAGAAGCCCTATTTCAAAACAAACCTCTGACTCACTTAAGTCTATCCTTGAGGGAGTTGTATCTGTTGGAACTGGTAAAAATGCCAAGGTGCCTGGTTATAAAATAGGCGGAAAAACAGGAACGTCCGAAACGCTTCAAAGTCAGAAAGTACTAAAGGATGGAACTAATAAAAGATATATTATTTCTTTCTCAGCATTTGCTCCTGCTGATAATCCAGTTATTTGTGCACTTATAGTATTGGATTATCCTGATGTATATAATCCAACAGGTGGTATGAGAGCGGCACCTGTCGCAGGAAAGCTTGTTGAAGATGTGCTTAATTATTTAGGTGTAGAAAAAGAATATACAGAGGAAGATAAGAAGCTACTTTTAAAAGAGGTACAGGTACCTGATGTAAAAGGTAAGACGGTCGAGGAAGCAATTCAGCTGCTCAAGAGTAGTAACCTTGATTATAAAATTGAGGGAGAGAACAAGGATATGACAGCTATTGTACAAGAACAGACACCTAAGACAACCGCATTGTTGCAGGAAAAGTCAATGGTAATACTGTATACGTATAAGCCTAAAGCGGAGGTAACAACTACGGTACCAAATGTAAGTAACAAAACTATTTATGAAGCGACGCTTGCATTTAGGAATGCCGGTATAAATATAAGGGTGACAGGTTCGGGCACAGCTATATCTCAGAGTGTTTCACCTGGGAAGATAGTAAATAAAGGCGATATTGTTGAGGTTCAGTTCAGAAATGAGGTAAGCGATTATGCACCTCTTGAATAGTGTTGGGAAATTGTTGGTGTGTATTGAGTTGTGTTTTAAATGATTGTATAATAACAAATGGTAATAGATATTGAAAAGTAAATGGCTATCCTAAAAAGGATAGCCATTTATGAAATTTTTTGGAGGTGTTTATTTTGTTATTGAGTAAGCTAATAGAAGGATTAAACGCTCAAAAGGTTAATGGAACATTGGAGATAGATATAGATAACATAGCATATGATTCGCGCAAAACTAGGGCAGGATCACTTTTTGTTTGTATAGAGGGCACTATTGTAGATGGACATAAGTATATAGCAGATGCAATTGAAAATGGTACAAAGGCCTTCTTGGTACAAAAGGATGTTGAGGTTCCTGAGGGTATTACCACAATCAAGGTCGAAAATACGAGGTATGGCCTGGCATTTGTAGCGGATGCGTTTAATGACCATCCTTCCACGAAATTTAATTTAATTGGTATAACGGGTACAAAAGGCAAGACAACTACTAGTTATATGGTTAAAGCGATATTAGAGGCTGAGCAGCACAAAATAGGACTTGTTGGTACCGTTGCAAATCTCATTGGCGACGAAGTTCTTTATGCGGCACGTACTACCCCCGAATCACTTGATTTACAAAATCTATTTGGTGATATGGTGGAAAAGAATGTTGACAGCGTTGTAATGGAAGTTTCATCACAGGGGCTAGAGCTGCATAGAGTGGCTCAGTGTGATTTTGATATAGGTGTGTTTACTAACTTTTCGAGAGATCATATAGGTCCGAAGGAGCATGCTACTCTGGAGGATTATTTTAATGCAAAAGCTAAGCTTTTTAAGATGTGTAAAAAGGCTATAACCAATATTGACAGCCCAGAAGGACGTAAAATTAAGGCTGTTGCAACATGTGATGTTCTAACATACGGCTTATCAGAGGGTGCAGATGTCAGAGCCATAGATATTGACAAGCAAACCTCTCATACAACGTTCAAACTGGTTTCACCATGGGGGTGTGATATTATTACTACAAACCTTCAGGGAGAATTCAATGTATATAATGCCTTAGCGGCTATTTCTGCATGCTGTGTACTGGGTATTTCGCTAGATAGTGTTAAAAAAGGATTGAGTAATGTCAGTGTTCCTGGAAGGTTGGAATCAGTTCCTGTAACAGGGAATTATACCGTTCTTATTGATTATGCGCATACTCCTGACAGCCTAAAACAGGTTCTTACCACGGCAAAAGATTTTGCAAAAGGCAGGGTAGTCAGCTTATTCGGGTGTGGAGGCGACCGTGATAGAGGTAAGAGGCCAGCTATGGGTGAGATTTCAGGCAACCTTGCTGATTTTACTATTATTACTTCCGATAATCCCCGTACTGAAGAACCTGATAGGATAATTGATGATATTGAGGAAGGAACAAAAAAGACTAATGGGAAATATATTAAGATTACAGATAGAAGGCAAGCTATAAAATATGCCCTTGAAACTGCTCAAGACGAAGATGTTATTATTTTAGCAGGTAAAGGGCACGAAACCTATCAGCAGTTTGCAGATAAAACAATTCATTTCGATGAGCGTGAAGTAGTGGCAGAATTACTTTCAGAACTTAATGAGGGCTGATGAAAGGATGAGTATATGATTTCAATGTCTTGCAATGAGTTGATAAAGGCTGTTGATGGAGAGTTGCTCTATGGAAGTGGAGATGCTATATTCTATGGTATTACCACAGATTCTAGAAAGGTTGTCGAAGGCAATCTTTTCATACCGTTAATAGGTGAAAAGTTTGACGGACATGATTATATTGAACAATGTGTAATTAAGGGTGCTAAGGTGTGCCTAACCTCGAAGGCTGTTTTTGAAATGCAGGGCTGTACTATGATACTTGTAAGTGATACAGCTAAGGCACTGCGTGATTTGGCAAGATGCCACCTCGCTAAGTTTTGCATTCCTGTAGTTGGAATAACAGGAAGTGTTGGAAAAACGAGTACAAAGGATATGGTTTCTTGTGTTCTTTCTAAGCAGTTTGAGGTACTTAAGACACAGGGGAATTTTAATAATGAGATAGGCTTACCTCTTACTGTTTTTAATTTGGATGATAGCCATGAGGCAGCAGTTTTGGAAATGGGTATGAGTGGTTTTGGAGAGATTAGCAGACTTACTGCTATAGCTAAACCCGATATTGCTATCATTACTAATATTGGTGTTTCTCATATTGAGAAGTTAGGCTCGCAAGAAGGAATACTCAAAGCCAAATTAGAAATTATGGAAGGGCTTAAAGATGGAGGACTACTTATACTCAATGGGGACGACCCAATGCTATTAGGACTCCAGGGAAAACTAGGCGTACGGTGTTTATATTATGGAATGAATGAGGGAAATAGCATCAGAGCCCAAAATTATACTTCACACGGGGAATGTGGATGCAATTTTGAAATTGTATACCAGGGGAGCTCATATCTGGTCAGAGTACCCGTTCCAGGAATACACAATGTTTACAATGCCCTTGCTGCAATAGCTGCTGGAATAGAACTTGAAATCCCCATTGAGATAGCTATAGAGGGTGTCGCTGACTATGTTCCAGGAAATATGCGTCAAAATATTATATCTCATAAGGATATAAAGATAATTAATGATGCTTACAATGCCAGTCCTCAATCAATGAAGGCTTCCCTTTCTGTATTAGAGGAGCTTTCAAAGGGTAATGGCTCCATAGCAGTATTAGGTGATATGCTGGAAATGGGAGAATTGTCTAAGGAAATGCATTATTGTGTGGGTGAATTTGCTGCGGAACTCAATATTGATTGCATAGTTACTGTGGGGCCTAATTCGAAGAGTATCTGCGAAGCAGTTTCTGCTTTGGGCAACAGGCGTATTACGTTGGAAAGTTTTAACGATAATGAAGATGCCTTGAGGTATATTCTCAGAATTCTAAAGCCGGGAAGCTATGTACTTGTTAAGGGTTCAAGGGGCATGAAAATGGAAACCATTATAGATGGTATCATAAAGGATTATATATAGAATGCGTATATAATAAAGCATTTATATTGAAATCGCATATTAAAGCATTTGTATAGAAAGCGCATACATTAAAGTCATATAAATATAAAGCATATATATTTAAAACATATATATTTAAAACATATATATTAAACAGGAGGAAGTGCTTTGCTTAATTTTGATTTTACATCTGAACATATTGTCTCGTTTATAAGTGCATTTGTTCTTTCGCTTATTGCAGGACCAATATTGATACCATTCTTAAGAAAGCTCAAATTTGGACAGACAGTTAGGGATGATGGCCCTCAGTCACACCTTAAAAAGACTGGTACCCCAACTATTGGAGGACTTATATTCATAATACCCATTATCTTGGTTTGCGCATACTTTGCAGTTAAGTATCCTCAACTTATTCCTGTGCTTTTATGTACATTAGGCTTTGGATTAGTTGGTTTCATAGATGACTTTATAAAGGTTGTCAAGAAGAGAAAGGACGGGCTGTACGCTGGACAGAAGACCTTTTTTCAGCTTTTGGTGTGTGTTGCATTTGGGTTTTATGTGATGAGATTTACCGAAGCTGGTACCTCAATAATGCTTCCTTTTACAAACATAATGATACAGCCTTGGTTGTATTTCCTGTTTATTGTAGTTTTTATGTATTTCTTTGTAAATGCTGTAAACCTTACAGATGGCTTGGACGGTCTCTGTTCTGGAGTTACTTTGGTAGTGGCAATTTTCTTTACTATAGTGTCACTGACTAATGCAGAATGGGAGTATTTAAAGGTGTTTTCTGCTGCTATAGCAGGAGGTTGCTTGGGCTTTCTAGCATTCAATATGCATCCCGCTAAGGTGTTTATGGGAGACACGGGCAGCCTAATGCTGGGAGGAGCAGTTGTTTCAATTGTTATTATGATGAGAATGCCACTTATCTTATTATTAGTTGGGGGTATTTATCTGGCTGAGGCACTTTCAGTAATACTGCAAGTAGGCTCATTTAAGCTTACTGGCAAGAGAATTTTCAAAATGGCTCCATTGCATCACCATTTTGAGTTAAAGGGCTGGAAGGAGACAAGGGTAGTTAGTGTATTTATCATTGTAACAATAGTGTTATGTGTTTTGGCATGTTTTATATTGGGGATTGGCATTATATAAGTTATTTAGTATATACTTAAAAAAAACAAGCCCCGAAATTGTATCTATGTTAGTTTGTACTCATACGGTTTCATTATGGAATGAATGAATGTATTAATTCATATAATGTGTTAGCGATAAAAATACTTTATGACATAAACATACATGGCTGGAGGAAGTTAATGAAGAACAAAAGGCCTTTTGATTTTTGGATATTTGCTGTTGTAATTCTGTTACTTTCATTTGGAACTATCATGGTATTTAGTTCCAGCTATTATACTTCTATAAAATTATACGGTGAGGCGTTTTATTTTCTAAGGCAGCAGCTCTTGTATATGGGCATTAGTATTGTAGTACTGCTATTTACGGCAAGTTTTGATTATAGGAAGCTTGGGAAAATATCACCGATTTTATTGGGAATAAGTATTGCTCTTTTGATTTTAGTATTGATACCGGGAGTAGGAAAATCCTTTAATGGCGCTCAAAGGTGGCTAGGAGTTGGTACAAAGACCTTTCAGCCTTCCGAGTTAGCCAAGTTATCATTGATAATGTTTTTATCCTTTAGTCTCTCTAAAAGAGCGGATGTACTTAAATCATTCTTCAAGGGGTTGGTGCCTTATTTATTAATCATTGGTCTTGTTGGCGGGCTTATTGTTATTGAGCCACATCTTAGTGGTGCTTTGATTATTGTTTTTACTGGTTGTGTTATTTTACTATGTGCTGGTGCAAAAATATCTCATTTTGCTATATTGGCTACTCCTTTTGCGGCGGCGGCTTTTGTATTAATGACATTCGTATCCTATAGAGCCGATCGTATTATGGCTTGGCTGGACCCCTTTAAGTATGAAAAAGATGAAGGCTGGCAGATAGTACAATCACTTCTTGCTATTGGTTCGGGAGGTTTTTTTGGTAAGGGTTTAGGGCAGAGTATGCAGAAGTATCTTTATATACCTGAGCCCTATAATGATTATATCTTTGCTGTTTTAGCTGAGGAATTAGGGTTTATTGGTACTTTGGTTGTAATGCTGTTGTTTATGGTGTTTATTTGGAGGGGAATTAAGGTAGCTATGAATGCCCCTGATTTGTTTGGCAGCTTGCTTGCCATCGGGATAACATCACTTATTACCATTCAATTTTTGTTTAATGTCGCAGTTGTAACAAATTCAATACCTTCTACTGGAATATCGCTTCCTTTCTTTAGTGCGGGAGGTACTTCTCTCATATTCCTGATGTTTGGTGTTGGGGTATTATTAAATATTTCGCGATATTCAAAATACGAAAGGTTTTAGTTTTATTGTGGTTAGATTATTATTGTATTTGAAATGTTGTGGTTAGATTTTATTATGGCTTCAATTTTAGTGATATGAGTATATTCTATGAAAGGGCGAATCAAAAATGAAGGTATTGATTGCGGGTGGGGGAACAGGTGGACATATTAATCCTGGTCTTGCCATAGCAAAGTATATTAAAGATAAAAACCCCGAAGCAGACGTTACTTTTGTGGGTACCCAGAAGGGGCTTGAGAC
>JAEZFR010000261.1 GCA_023417285.1 Bacillota bacterium | reverse complement strand
GCACAGTACCAGTGAGCGGCAGCTATTATCAAGGGCAAAAATATTTTATATACGAGAACCCTGGAAACCTTACCAAAACCTGCTATACTTTCGCAGGATGGGGAGTAACTGGTGAGCAGACCATGGGCACACAATCTGTAACTCTAGTAGCTCAGTGGACACCAGACACTTACACTGTGACGTTTAACAGCGGTAGCGGAACTGGGTCCATGACAGATCAGACCTATGCCTATGGAGTGGCACAGGCTCTTAAGACCAACGAATTTACACGTGATGGCTACACCTTTGCGGGGTGGTCAAAAACTTCTGGCGGTGCAAAAGCTTTTAGTGACAAAGAAAATATAAGCATCACTGAAAATACAAACCTTTACGCACTTTGGAAGCCAATGACCTACACTATAAGCTTTAATAACGGTGGCGGAAGTGGTGCCATGGAAACTCAGACCTTCAACAGAGACGAGACTCAGGAGTTAAATGCCAACACCTTTACTCGCCAAGGCTACACCTTCAATGGATGGAAGGATGGTTCAAACAAATCATATTTTAACGGTGAAAGTATTAAGGCTACCGCTAACATGACTCTTACTGCTCAGTGGACGGCAATAAACTACACCGTGAGATTTAACCCTAACGGTGGTACAGGGTCACTAGCAAATCAAAGCTTTGCTTATGGGACAGCACAAGCTCTAACTGCCAATACCTTTACACACACCGGCTATACCTTTGTAGGCTGGTCGAGTAGTCCTTCAGCTAGCACCGCTGAGTACGGGAATGGGGAAAATGTCATAAATTTGACAGTTGATCAAAATGACACTATCACCCTCTATGCAGTATGGATAGCAAATAGCTACACTGTTAATTTTGTTGCTAATTGTACAGACAGCGAGGGCACACTTAGCGATCAGAACTTTACATATGATATTGAGAAATCTCTGACACAAAACACAGGTATTACTCGAAAGGGATATACTTTTGTTGGATGGAATACCATGGCTGACGGATCGGGAGTTTCTTATGCTGATATGACCATTGTTAAAAACCTTGCTACTACGGGCACCGTTTCACTCTATGCTCAATGGTCGGCAGACGTGTATACTCTTACCTTTGAATCAAACGGAGGAATGGGTACCATGGTGGCACAAACTTTTGCCACTGGGGATACAACCGCCATCAAAGCCAACGCTTTTACTAAGGCTGGACACAGCTTTATTGGCTGGAAGGACGACAAAAATGTACATGTGGATAAGGATTCTACTGTTGATTCAGTGGGCCGAACTGCAACAATGACCGCTCAGTGGGAAGCAAACTCATACATAGTAAGCTTTAACTCCAATGGAGGAACTGGTTCAATGCTAAATCAGACCTATACATATGGTTTAGCACAAGCATTAACTCCAAACACATATACTCGAGACGGCTACACCTTTGCAGGCTGGTCTCAGAAATCTAATGATACAACAACCACCTATGGTGATCAAGTGCTAATAAAAAACCTGACTCCTATGAAGGACGTAACCATCACTTTGTATGCGATATGGAAACAAAACACCTACACCGTTGACTTTAATGCTAATGGTGGTGAAGGAACAATGGCTGACCAAATATTTTTAATTGGAGTTGCTGACACACTCAAGGCCAATTCTGGTGCCATATATCGAGTAGGTCATAAGTTCACAGGCTGGAACACCATGAGTGACGGCAGCGGAACCTCCTATCCTAATGGTGCAGTAAATGTGAGCTTTGTGCCAGATGCCTCAGGGAAAGTAAATTTATACGCTATGTGGACAGAGGAAACACGTTATATCATCAGAGGAAATGTCAAAGATCGCGACGATAGTTTTATCAGTGGTGCTACCCTCATACTAAAGCAGGGTAATATTGTTGTTAGGAATACGGCGACCAGAGAAGACGGATATTATGTATTTACAAACATATTACCTGGCCAATACAATCTAATTACTGTAAAAGCTGACAAAACGGTGACCACACTTATTAGTGTAGAGGGTTCTGATGTTGAGCGTAATATAACTCTTCCTACTGCTGCCACCAAAAATAGTGTGCTAGTGGTTAATGGTGAGGCAAATACAACTCTACCTGCTGTTGTAGTTGGAGGTTTGGAAACCGTTGCGGAAACTGAAAACGATAATATTATCATGAACGTAACTGCAAAGGTGGAAGATGATAGCAATCAAGAGCACAACGCAATTAAGATAGCTTTGGGAAGTCAAAAGACAGCACAAATTTTGGATATAACGCTCAAAAAAGGTGGGACAGATATTGGCAGTACCAACACAACAGTACTGGAGATTGTGTATTTATATGATTTTAGTGGAAAGACTGATATCAAAGTCTGGCGATATCATGGAGGTACAACAGAGAGCCTCACTAAACTGCTGACTAAACCAGTTGCTCCTTTTACAGACGGAAAATACTATGCAGACAATAAAAATGGACTGATATATGTTTACGCTTCAAAGTTCTCAACCTATGCCATCTCTTATAGTGATATTATAAGTACTTCTGGAGGAGAAAGTAGTAGTTCAGGAGTAATTACTAGCTATTCTGTGATGGTAAAATCCAGCCAAAATGGTGACATTAAGGTAGACAGAATAGATTCTGTACCTGGAGGTAAGGTAACCTTAACAGTTGCTCCAGACATAGGCTATGATCTTATGAATTTATCAGTTATTGATAACAACGGCAAAAATATATCATATACTGATAACCAGAATGGAACCTTCACATTTACTATGCCATATGGAAATGTAAGCATATCAGCGGTTTTTGCAAAGAATAGCGGGAAGAAAACTTTTATTGATGTAGCCAAGGGTGCATATTACTATGATGCAGTAATATGGGCTCAAGAAAAGGGCATAACTACCGGTGTAACATCTACTACCTTTGCTCCTGATGGAATATGCGATCGTGCACAGGCTGTTACCTTCCTATGGAGAGCAATGGGTAGTCCTGAGCCTAGCATAACAAGCTGCCAATTTACAGATGTTAAAAAGGATACTTATTATTATAAGGCAGTCCTTTGGGCTACTGAAAAGGGTATCACCGTGGGAACAAGTCCGACAACCTTTAGCCCTCACTTGACTGTTAATAGAAGCCAGACGGCTACATTCCTGTGGCGTACAGCGGGTAAGCCTTCTACTATAACAGCAAATCCATTTATAGATGTGATGGATACAGCCTTTTACCATGGCGCAGTCCTCTGGGCAGTGGAGCAGGGGGTAACACAGGGGACTGGTAAAAATACCTTTAGCCCTATTGCACCGTGTACTCGTGCGCAGATTGTGACGTTCCTCTATCGATATTTAAACAATTAATGCTAGTTAAGAAGTAGGTAAATCAGTATTGCTACATAGGTCGCAAAATATGGCTATATTTTATAGCCAATAACGGTACTTAATAAGCATTTTCCTAAAAAAATAGGGGCGAACGGATTTTTCGTTCGCCCCTAAAATACCTTTATTTAGTATAATGATCCAAAAGCTTAATATATCCAATAAAAAATTCCATTTTGAACTTTTTGTAAACAAAACACTTAATTTAATAAAAACATTGAAGATTCTTTTAAGTATTGGTAAAATACATTATGACACTATTAGAAAAGGGGAATAACAGTGGGATTATTCAGTATTAATTACAATAAACCAGGACCAGGTATTGACAAGGATGCACCTAAGAAGCCGGCATTCTTTATATTTTTTGAAGTTTTAAAGAGAAAGTTTTGGAATCTGTTAAAAATAAGTATTATGTATGCTATTTTTAATATTCCAGGTATAATTATGTCTTATTTTATCACGTCAATGTTTTTACAAAAAATTAACGTAGATGGTGGTTTTGGAGATTTATATATTAGGTTATTCATTAGTGCAATCTTTATGATGATGACAATGGTTACCTTTGGACCAGTTCAGGCGGGTATTACTTATATATTGAGGAATTACTCAAGAGAAGAACATTCATTTATATGGTGGGATTTCAAAGAACATTTCAAGAAAAACTTTAAGCAGAGTATTATTGTAATGCTCATAGATTTTGTCGTATTATATCTACTTACAATTGCAATTAATTTCTATTCAAGTTTAGATAGCATTATAGGTGCTGCTGCTATAGGTTTTGTAATAATGACAATGCTATTGTTTACAATGATGCATTTCTTTATTTATCCTATGATGGTTACGGTGGAGCTGAGTACAAAGAACTTGTATAAGAATGCATTGATTTTTGCAATTTTGAAGTTTTTCCCTAATATATTGATGCTGGTTATTAATATTGCTGTAGTATTTGGTGCGTTCTACAATATTATTGTTGGTATAATTTTATATGTATTCCTGTTACCAGGTGTTGTCAACCTTATGAATTGTTTCTATGCCGACCCAATTATCAGAAAATATGTTGCAACAGGGGATGAGGTTACTACCGATGTTTCTGAGGATACGTTAGCTATATCTGATGATAATGATGAGCCATTTATCAAGCCATTGATTGAAGATGAAACAGAAACAGTTATTCAAGGCTCTGCAGAGCAGAAGTAATAACAATTAAATAATAAAAAGTTTTATTTATAACAATGCACCTTAGCATTATGCTAGGGTGCATTGATTTGTTGTGCATTGATTTGTTGTGCATTGATTTCTTGTGCCTTCAAACTTATAACTTAAATTCATTCTTTATAGCAGAGATTGCCTTATCAATATCTTTTTCTGATATCAGATAGGATATTTCAACCTCTGAGGTTGTAACCAGCTTTACTTCAATGCCCGTCACCGCAAGTATGGTAAATAGCTGTGCTGCAACACCAGGAATATTCTTCATAGCCTCACCATAAACAGAAATCTTTGCATTACCAGAGTCTATTTCAATTCTAAGTGCAGGCACCTCTGTCTTAAAGGAGTTTAGTACAGCAATTACCTTAACAATATCGTCTGCCGGAAGAGAGAAGGATACATTTATACTTCCTCTGTAAGGGGGAGCCTGACTTATCATATCAATATTAATTTTTTCTTTAGCAATCTTATTAAATATACTTGATATCAGAGCCATATTATTTGGTAGGTTGTCAACCGTAACAAGGGCTACATTGTAAACAGTACTGATGTTTGTAACAGGTCTATTTGCCATACAAAATCCTCCTAACTAATTAATCTCAGCTATTAAATCCTTCATTGAATATAGGGCTGGCTGCTTCGAAGCAAGGAACGCTGCAGCTTTAAGTGCTCCAACCGCGAATATCTCTTTTGAAGTAGCAGTGTGATTGATCTCAATAATCTCATCTGTACCAGCAAAAATTACTGAGTGATCACCAACAATTGTTCCTCCACGAACAGCATGAATACCAATTTCCTGCTTGTTGCGCTTTTTTCTTCTGGAGTGTCTGTCATACATATACTCATATTTTTCTGAAAGTGTATCATTTATTGCATCTGCAATTGCTAACGCTGTACCGCTTGGGGCATCAATTTTTAGATTATGATGCTTCTCAATTATTTCTATGTCAAATTGTCCTTCAAGTACTTTAGTAGCCTTCTTTACTAGGTCAATCAAAAGGTTTACTCCAATTGACATATTAGCAGAATAGAATACAGGGATACGCTTCGAAATATTTTTTAGAGAACCAATCTGCTCAGAGTGTAATCCAGTTGTGCAAAGTACTATAGGAATACGTTTTTCCTGTGCGTACTCAGTTAAATTATCAAATGCTTTTGGATGAGAAAAATCAATGATAACATCAACCTTTACATCACAATCATTTAGAGAGGAAAAAACAGGGTAGGGGTTCTTTATAGTATCATTCAGATCATATCCTGCAACTATCCTAAGTTGAGGGTAGTTTTCAGATAATCTTGTGATTACCTGCCCCATCTTTCCATTGCAGCCGCTCAACAAAACATTAATCATTTGCAACTCACATCCTTAATTTAAATAATTTCAAGTTAATTTTTATATGGTTATAACTTGGGCCATATGATTCTTTATTAATCATGAGTTAATATATTATTTATGAGTTAATATATTATTAGTTCTAGTCGAGCAAACCGTACTGCTTCATAGCGTTTTTTAGAAGTTCTAAATTCTTTTGGCTCATATCAACCAAAGGAAGCCTGCAATCTCCAACATCCATACCCATTAAATTCATAGCAGCCTTAATTGGAATAGGGCTAACCTCGCAGAAAAGTGCTGATACAAGATTTAGTGTTTTCAACTGGAGCTTTCTAGAGCCTTCAACATCACCTGATAGGTATTTAGCAACTATGTCATGAGTGTCCTTTGGGATAATGTTAGCCATAACTGAAATGACTCCTTTTGCACCCATTGAAAGGAAAGGAACAATAGATGCATCTTCGCCAGAGTAAACAGTAATTTTATCTCCGCAAAGATTTATTACCTCTCCAACCTGAGATAAATTACACTCCTTGACAGCAACAATATTATCTATCTCAGAAAGTGCCTTAATTGTATCGGGCGCAATATTGAGATTTGTCCTTGAAGGAACATTATATAGTATCACAGGAATTTTTATACTCTCTGCAACAAGCCTAAAATGTTCGTAAAGACCTCTTTGAGTAGTTTTGTTATAGTATGGCGTTACTGATAAAATAGCATCAGCACCAACAGATTCCGCGTATTTACTTAGTGAAATCGCATGAATAGTATGATTACTGCCTGTTCCAGCTATTACAGGTACTCTGCCAGCGACCTTCTCAACAGTAAACTTTATTGCAGCTTTGTGCTCTTCATCATACATTGTTGAAGCTTCACCTGTTGTACCGCAAATAATGATGGCGTCTGTGCCCTCGCTGATCTGATATTCAATCAGCTGAGCAAGCTTATCATAATCTGTACCTTCATTTGTAAAAGGTGTTACTATTGCTACTCCAGAGCCTGTAAAGATTGGTTTTGTCATATAATTTCAACCCTTTCTTAGTTTGATAA
>JAEZFR010000235.1 GCA_023417285.1 Bacillota bacterium | reverse complement strand
TGTCCATTCATTGCAACTTCTCTTACGAAGTAGTAAGCATCCTCAACCTTTTTTACTGTCATCTGAAGGTCAATGATGTAGATACCATTACGCTCTGTAAAAATGTATTCTGCCATCTTTGGGTTCCATCTTCTAGTCTGGTGACCGAAATGAACACCTGCCTCCAATAACTGTTTCATTGAAATAACTGACATATTAAATCACCTCCGTTAAAGTTAATACCGCCGCACTTAAAAATGAATAACTTAAAGATTTGTTACCACTTTAACTAGTAAAGTGCGTGTGTATTTTTCCGCTAGCTAGTATAACATACCTTGTAATAATGTGCAACATTTTTAATAAATAATACATTTATAATACATACTGATATAAACTGTAGAATATATTTTAAATTATGAATAAAGTGCATTCTCCTTACTTAGTTTTAAATATTTGGTCCCCATTCTTTGTAGCTAATCTAACCTTTTCTTCTATAGCATCAAGTATTGAGAATATTTTGAGGGAATACATCTCTGCCTTATTAAGACCTTCTTTTATAGCAATAACATCCTTATTCTTTATTGCTTCAATTACAATATCGCCTTGACTATGGAATGAGCTATGATAATTGCTTACCTCTTTCCAATCATTAAGAATCAAAGGATTTGTAACATCAATCGCCTCATAAAAATGTCCAAAAGCGCACTTCTTACTATTTGTCTGGAGTGGTTGAACCTCCATGTCCTCTGCCATTTTTTTAAGCTTGTCCAACCATGTGGCATGCGCCTTCTTTGCTGACTCTATATTCTCAATAAATTTATCATTACTCATAGCATGTATACCACCCTGCAATAGTGCATTCAAGTCCTTGGTAATTTGAGAGAAAGCGTTGTCAATTTCAGAGATTTTCGCAGCTGAACTTGAGGCGGTTGAAGATTCTTTGAGCATTCTCTTGTTCATTATTGCCATATGTTCTGATTCTATAGCAGCAGTTTTCATAGCTGCATTTATTTCATCAGTTGCTGCAGTTACAAACTGCATGGATGCAGAAAGCTCATTAATACTCTTAACACTATCTTCTAAATTTTGAACATTATCAACAATTGACTTATTAACTATTTCAATTTTTTCGGACATATCAATAGTCGATTTCATTGTGTTAGCCATGCTCTCCTGTCCTTCGTTTGCAGCAGTATGTATTTCCTTCATAAAATTCAGCATTCCGGCTAACTCTTTTTTGGTGTTGTCTGCTAGATTTCTTATTTCGTCCGCTACCACAGCAAAGCCCCTGCCATGTTCTCCTGCACGCGCCGCTTCTATAGAAGCATTAAGTGCCAATAAATTTGTCTGTTCAGCTATTTGCCTAACTCCATAAACAATCTGATTAACCTTGTTAGTTAAATCAACAAGTATTTTAATTTTTTTTGACATATCCTCAGCATCTTGTATAACGTCCTGTCTGAGTTTATTAATACTACCTAATTGTTCAAGGCTATTGTTGTTTTGTTCAATTAAAATATTAGCTTGTTCAGTAATGGTACTTAATGTCCTTTCCTGGGTGATTATAGCATCGTTAACCTGGTCCATACTTGCAGTTACTTGTTGCACCATTGCCATATTGGATTCACTTACTTCTGTCATTTCCTCAGCAAAATCATTAATTTCTTTGGCAATAAAGGACATTTCAACATCAAAGCTACTCAATTTTGTTGTTTCTATTAATGCTTTGTCGGAAAGATGGGATATCTTTTCTTCATTTTCTAAAAATTTGGAGAATAAAGCCAAGACGCTTTTATGTATACCGTATTCTACAGCAGGCTTAGGCAATTTTACTCCTTGTAATTGTTTATCAACATAATCTAATATTTGGCACGCTTCTCCGCAGTTTTTCTTCCCAAAACTAATCATATTACCTCCAACAAAAATTATTTATATATACAATAATACTATATTTTTCGACTATGTTACAACTGTATGTACAACTATTTTCAATAGTTTATAGCAAAAACATGTCTAATATTATTTACCCTCTTTATGAAATTTCAAAATATTATTTTTATTTATGCAAACTATCGTAATGGAAATTTTGTATTTATTTACATAAACTAACTAATTTTCAGTGCTTATGCTATATAAACTTGAAAAATTCTAAAATTATTTAAGGATTATTTAATAATTTCAATATTATAATTTGCTTATTAACCAGCGAAAGGTGTGATTAGTCTGTTCTTTAAAATATTAAAAAGAGATTTGAAGCGAAAAAAAACAATGAACTTAATTCTTCTCATATTTGTATTGCTTGCTGCTACCTTTATTTCAAGCAGTGTAAATAATATGGTATCAATACTTAGCGCCACAGATAGATACGTTGAGATGGCAAAAATACCTGATTTTTATAGTCTGAGTATAGAAGATAAAGAAAACAGCTCCAAAATTGATGCTTTTTTTAACAGTTCTCCGTATGTAAAGTCTTTTCAAAAAGCAAAATCCATATCCATATCCAAAGAAAACATAATCTTTGAAAGCAACCCCAAATACAAATCTGAGCAAATGCTTATCGTATGTAGTTTAGGGGAAGAACCCACTGTATTCTTTGATGAAAATAATAAGCCTATTCAGCCCTCAGAAGGTGAAGTCTATGTAGCATACTCTATCTTCACCGATTCAAACCTTAAGGAGGGAGACAAACTAACCCTTAGTAATAGTGCCGGAACATATAAAAAAACCTTTACTGTAAAAGGATATCTTAAGGACGCTCTATTGGGCTCCTCGCTAATGACCGTTAAACGTCTTGTTATAACAGAAGCAGATTTTAATGAGCTGTATAAGAACTCTGATATGCTGAATTTAAGTAGCTGGTATGTTTCAACCAACGACGTTGAAAAACTTTCATCAGCATATACTAACTTTGATGTACAGTCTATATTTGATTGCACAAAGTCTTTTATTGGATTTACCTATGTTATGGATATGATACTTGCTGGCATACTGGTAATAGTAAGTTTCTTCCTTATACTTATTTCCTTACTGGTACTACGTTTTACTGTTAATTTCACAATAATTGAAGAATTTCGTGAAATTGGAATTATGAAGGCCATTGGCTTTAGAAATACATCTATTCGTACCATCTATATTACCAAATACTTTGGCATCACTATTGTAGGGGCATTACTTGGCTTTATTATCAGTATTCCATTTGGACGTTACCTGCTTGATTCGGTATCAAAGAATATGGTAATTAATAGTCTTAATAATACCGTATTGATTAACCTGCTGTGCTCAATTTTAATATTAGTAATAGTTGTAGGATTTTGCTACATGTTTACTAGGAAAATAAATAAGATGTCTGTAATGGATGCCATCAGAAATGGCTCATCTGGGGAACGCTATAAAACTAAGGGTATTCTTAAATTAAGCCGCTTTTCTAAGATAAGGCCTGTATTCTTTATGGCACTTAATGATATTCTAAGTGAATTTAAGAAATTTGTTACCCTTTTTATCACGTTTACATTAGGAGTGGTACTTTTTATATTACCTATGATTATAATAAACACAATGATAGATGACAGTGTTATTAAACTGTATTCCATAACACAAAGTGACGTGTATTTTCAAGATGATAACAGAGCAACAAAGTATATAAAGAATTCTGGCAATGATTATGTGAAAAATGATTTAAATGATCTACAAAAAGAACTTGCTAGCATAGGAATAAACTCATCAATATGTGCTGAAGAAAACTATAGTGTTACTATTACTAATGGGTCAGTCTCTAAAAAAGTAATGGGCCTCAGAGGAGTAAATACGATATCAGATGAGTACACCTATCTTGATGGAAAAGCTCCAAAATACGAAAACGAAGTTGCCATGACAGAGAAAACGGCAACGGCTCTAAAATTAAAGCTAGGAGATAGTGTAAAAGTAACCCTTGTGGGAGAAACAAGACAGTACATAATTACCGCTTTTTATCAATCAATGTTTAATATAGGAGAAGGCATACGCTTCTCTGAGAATGCAAAACTGGACTGTTCAAAACTATCAGGACTACTTTCTATTCAATTAAAATTTCCACCGGACTCATCAGATGAACAGAAAAATCAAATGATACAAAAGCTGAAAAGCAGCTATCCTGACATAACTTTTTATGATGTAAAAGGTTTTATCAGTAGTTTATCCGGAGGAGTAATTGAGCAGTTTCAATCCTTAAAAATAATGCTTCTAATATTAGTAATGTTCATAAACATTCTTGTAACAGTCCTAATGGTGAGGTCTTTTATATCAAAAGAAAAAGGAGAAATTGCCATAATGAAGAGCATAGGTTTTAATAACACATCAGTTATCATGTGGCAAACCTCTAGAATAGGCCTGATTATGCTACTTTCAACAATTATGGGTGCAATAATTTCCACCCCACTTAACAGTATTACGGGAGTAAAATTATTTGAACTATTTGGGTTGACAAAGGTGGAATTTGCTATAAATCCTATAGAAATTTATATTGGTTACCCCCTTATTTTTCTGGCAGGAACACTGATAGCAACTTTTACAACCAGTCTAGTAGTCAGGAGTATTACCCCACAGCAAATAAATAATATTGAATAAGGAAGAAATGGTTGATTGAATTTGAAAGTCGGTTACTTGCACAGTAAACAAATTTTGAATAAAAAATAGGAGGCAATAAATATGTGTAATAATGTTGCATTGCAGGTTAAGGATTTGTGTAAAACATATGTGGTTAATAAAAGACAGAATAATGTACTTAAAAATATTAATTTTGAAATTCTAGAGGGTGAAATGGTTGCTATCATGGGGCCTTCCGGATCTGGTAAATCCACTCTCCTATACACCGTTTCAGGTATGGACAGAGTAACTGCAGGCGAAGTTCTCTTTTTTGGAGAAAATATATGTACAATTTCAGACAATAAGCTAGCAGAAAAACGACTAAATAAAATGGGATTCATTTTTCAACAGATGTACATGTTAAAAAATTTAAGCATTATTGATAATATATTACTACCAGCATATCAGACAAAATCTGGTGAGCCAAAAAAGGAGCTTATTAATAGAACCCATAAACTAATGAAAAAACTCAATATAATAGACATAGCTGATAACGACATAAATGAGGTTTCAGGAGGTCAGCTTCAACGTGCCTGCATATGCAGAAGCCTTATAAATAAGCCTAGTATGATTTTTGCTGATGAACCAACGGGTGCTCTAAATCGTTCCTCCTCCGATGAGGTAATGAGAGAACTCAACAATATAAATTCTGAAGGCACAAGCATTATGCTGGTAACTCATGATGTAAAAGTTGCTGCAAAAAGCGACAGAGTACTCTATATGGTAGACGGAAACATAAATGGAGAGTATAATTTAGGTAAATTCTGTAATGGAAATTTAAAGGATCGCGAAAAGGCCCTAAATACTTGGCTAATCGAAATGGGCTGGTAAAGGAGTCTTGTTATGACCGACATATTGGTTATTGAAGATAGTATAGAATTAGGTAAAACCTTATGCGACTTTATTAAATGTGAAGGATATAGTTGCCATCATGTCATAAACGGTGAAGATGGTATCGACTATATAAACTCTAATAATGTCAGAATAGTAATACTTGATATTATGCTCCCTAATATGGATGGTTTTGCAGTATGCCAAAAAATAAGAGAGCAGCTCAATATTCCAATCCTTGTTGTAAGTGCTAGGATATCCAAAGAGGATAAGTTAAATGGGCTTATCCTCGGCGCAGATGACTACATTGAAAAACCATATGACATTGATATACTAATTGCAAAAGTAAATGCCATATACAAGAGAAACTATTCTGCTCCGCTTAACTGTATTGTAGAAGGAAATATCTCGATAGATACTAAAAGTCGTATTGTCAATTTGAACGGCAGTCCTATTTCGCTTACTATTAAGGAATATGAGCTGTTGCTACTACTTATAGAAAACAAAGGCAAAACACTTAATAAGGATTTCATTTTTAATAAAATTTGGGGAGTTGATAGTTTTAGTGAACCATCAACTCTTACTGTACATATTAAATGGCTTAGGCAAAAAATAGAGGACGACCCAAGGGAGCCCAAGCGTCTTCTGACAGTGTGGGGTGTTGGGTATCGATTTGTATAGGTGAATTATATGAAAGCATTTAATAGAATAATAATAATATTTGCATCAATAATTATAGGTGCAGGCATACTAATAAATTTAGACCTTTTTAGGCTAGTTGACTCTGACTTAAACAGAAGACATCAGATTGAAATCAACAGGCTTTCAATTATTATCCAACAAAGCAATAGTATCCCCTCTAATCTATCAGACTATAAGTATGTAAAGAACATTGAACAAAGTACTACGGACTTATCCAAAAATTCCGCAGATACATTTTTCTCAGGAAGAAACTTAGATTATTCTATTAGACTTATCAACAATACTCTCTATCGGTTTGATTACGTTACGGATAATAAACATGATTTTTCTCCCCTCTTTATAGGAATAAACCTTAGTCTATTAGCAATATTAGTTATGGTGGTTGTATTACTTTTGTATCTGAAATATTCACTCATCGCTCAGTTTATAAAGGTAAAGGACTTGCCCTACCAGCTCTCTAAGGGAAACCTTACTATACCACTTAAGGAAAGTAAGAACAGATTTTTTGGGAAATTCATATGGGGGCTAGACCTACTACGAGAAAATATTGAAGAACATAAGGCGACTGAACTCCAACTTCAAAAGGAAAAGAAAACCCTTATTTTATCTATTTCACATGATATAAAAACCCCTCTTAGTGCCATTAAGCTTTATTCTCAGGCTCTATCAAAAAACCTGTATGCTACAGAAAGCAAGAGGCAAGAAGTAGCCTTAAGCATTAACAAAAAAGCTGACGAAATTGAAAGATTTGTTGGAGATATCATAAAGACAACTTCAAATGAAATTGTTAATATAGAGGTAAAGAAAGAAGAGTTTTATATTAGTCAACTAGTAAGGCATATCACAGATTACTATAAGGAAAAGCTATCTCTTCTAAAAATAAAATTTTGCGTAGCAAGCTATACGGATGCAATAGTTATGGGTGACTTTGACCGTTCTATGGAAGTATTACAAAATATAATGGAAAATGCTATCAAATATGGAGATGGAGACACTATCTCTATTGAATTTTCAGAGGAAGAGAATTATAAACTAATTTCTATAATAAATACTGGAAATACTTTACCAAAGCCAGAGCTCCCCCA
>JAEZFR010000221.1 GCA_023417285.1 Bacillota bacterium | reverse complement strand
AATTCTCCCGCTGTCGCTGCCTTCTTGAGTGCATCAATTACTACACTATTAATTTGCTTGCGTATGTCCGCCGATATGTTTCTCATTTGAACTGCCCGCCTCTCTTATAAACATATGAAAATCATTTCGCCCTGAGCTATGATTATCTATCTCCATCTCATAGCCAACTCGTATCTCTCCACCATTTTCATTCATTTTTATTTCAACCTTATCTGCATATACTCCGATATGGAAGCTTCCGTATTCTGTATCATAAAACGATTGGTGTCTCTGTCCCTTTTGGAATACAAATTGCGAGTTAATTTTTCCAAACCGCATTAGGGTTACGACGTCTTTACTCACCTTAAGAGTTGTAGTAGTACCATCCATACCCGTAACTTCACTCTCTTTGTAAGTAACATAATAATTATCACCCTTTTTGTAATACTTTCCCTCTGTGATGAGCTCTATAGTATTCTGATCCTGAGTGATACCGTCCATTTGGTTACCCTTAACATTAATTATTACATCCTTGTTCATATGGGCTCCTTCGAATTTTCTTTCCAATATAATATACATAAGAAGCACTTTTTTTCAACCCTAATTTTCAAATACTCTTATATATGATATTTCTCAAAATACTTTACAATTAATAATACAGAATTACTTTTTCTTAGCCCCTTATTGGTCAAACTCCCTCTTATTGTCCTCAAAGCGTTCATATGCAAGCTCTATCAGCTTTGTAATAAGCTCGCTGTATGGTATACCACTCTCTGCCCAAAGCTTTGGATACATGCTTATTTGAGTAAACCCTGGGAGGGTATTAATCTCATTTATAAATATCTCACCTGTTTCCTTGTGAACAAAGAAATCAACTCTTGAAAGGCCGGAACAATCCAGACACTTAAATGCTCTTACAGCATATTCTCTGATCCTTTTAACTGTTTCACTCGGTAGATTCTTTGCTGGAATTTCCACCCTGGAGCTATCCCCGCTTTGATACTTTGCTTTGTAATCGTAGAAATCATGGCATGGAACTACTTCGCCAACAACAGATGCTATTGGATTATCATTTCCAAGAACTGCACATTCTATTTCTCTGCCATTGATAAATTCTTCAACAAGTACTTTTCTATCATTTTTTGCGGCTAATAAAAGAGCATCAATTAATTGCTGTCTATCACGAGCCTTGCTTACACCTACAGATGAGCCTGCATTTGATGGCTTAACAAAATTCGGATAAGTAAGCTTTGCTTCAACTGCTGCCACTACCTCATCAATTTCATTATATATCTGCTTTCTATTGAAAACCAAATAATCTCCCTGCGGTAGGCCTTCCTTTTCAAAAATAATCTTAGTATACGCCTTATCCATGCCTACAGCTGAGCCTAACACTCCACAGCCTACATACGGAATGCCTGCAAGCTCAAAAAGCCCCTGAATTGTACCATCTTCACCGTTTACACCATGTAAAACCGGAAAAACAACATCAATTGGAGCCTTTGTAGTATTGCTTATCATATTTTTTGCTGAGTTATTTGTAATCATGGTGCTTTCTAGTGTATCAGGGCGTGCTACTTCGTCCGGGCATGCTGCTTGATCTGGGCTAGCACCTTCTTTACAAGCGCTTGATACAGCTGGTGAAGAACCTTCTAAACAAGTACTTGGCGCAGCTGGTGAAGCACTTTCTAATAATGCTTTCATAGCAACAGCTTCCCACTCACCTGAACCTATCTTATTTACAGGTCCCTGATAAGTAAGCCATTGCCCTTCCTTTGTAATACCAATCATTTCAACGTCAAATTTATCTCTGTCAATGTTTTCAATCACCGACTGTGCCGATACTCTGGACACTTCATGCTCAGATGACTGTCCACCGAAAACTACTGCTACTCTTATCTTTGCCATTCTATATACCCCCACAAAGTAAAACTGTTCATTATATTAATATATTCAAAAATATATATTCCATCACAATATCTATTACATTTTACTATTATAGAGTGGGGTTTACAAGAAAATTACTTAACAACATATTTATCCAAGATATCTTTCAATTTCTTCTTTACTGCTTCTTTTAGCTCCAGCGGCTCTAGCACCTCAATATCTTCTCCATAGCTAATCAAATGATATATTAGCCCATCATTGAAGTCAAAAGTCTCATTGACAAGTAAGCTCCCATCTTCCAGTAACTCAATATTTCTAAAGTCATCATACACTCGATAGGCAACTCCTCTATTAAATTTTAGCTTTACCAAAGCCTGATTGTCTTTTTTCTGAGGATATGAGTTACTCATTAGTACATTTTCAGGGACATGTCTTGAAAAGTAATTATCAAGCACAGTTAGTTCCTTTATTCTCTTGAGTTTAAAAAACCTATAGTCCCCACGCAACTTACAATAGGCATATAAATACCACGATGACCCCTTAAAAACTAGCTTCAAAGGCTCAACTGTTCTCTCGACTGCTGAGTCATGCATGCTAAAATAATAAAAGGATACTTCCCTCTTTCCTAAAATGGCGTCCTTTAGCTGCTTAAAAACTGTTGCTTCTTTCTCCCCATCCGACCAGAATCCGAAGTCAACCTCAATCCAATCAATGGTATCACTTCCAAAAATATTTTTTAATTTATTTAAAGCAGTTACTTGACCTTCTAAACCAACTGTTTTTAATGCATATAATGAAGACAGTACCTCGTTTTTTTCCTGCTCGGTTATAAGCGCTTTGTCCAAAACAAAGTCGGATAACAGCGAGATTCCTCCACCTTTCCCCTTATTCATATACACGGGGATGCCCGACACCGACAGTGTCTCAACATCTCTATAAATCGTTCTAACAGACACCTCAAAGCGACTAGCCAGGTCTTTTGCAGTTACCCTGTCCCGCTCCAATAAAATATAAACTATTTCAAACAGTCGTCCAATCTGCATACATATAACCCTTGCTTTCTAACATTTGTTCACTTTCATTTTTTGTCTATTATCTGCATCATTTACTTTTTAGCTTATGAGCCGTAATAATTGTGAAGCTGTTCGTATTTACTGTTATTACACAGTCTCCAACCTGTATGTAGTAGTTCTTTCCTTCTCTTTTAATAAATGCACCTGTTACTTGTGCTTTTTGTTTGCACCATTTCACAACATCTATTTGGTTATCAAGTGAAAGATTTCTTATAATGCGCTCCACTCCCAGTGGGGTGGTATGTAGCTTATCTATATTTACTAGCAGTTTATCTATATCAATCTCATCTTTTATATTATTCATTATAGTTTCTCATTTCTTTTTAATTGGATGCCTAATCACCGTCTTGCATTTATCTATTTCTGTTTTTCTTGGATCTGATAAGTATATCTCATGGTGGAATCTATCAGCTGAAAAATCATTTTCATAGCCGATTTGTTCAATATATTCGTCCATCCTCTTTACCGTTTTTGGTTCATTGTCAAAAGCACCCATATGCATAACCTGTACACATAAGCCTTCGTCTATTGTAAGGAATTCCGCTTTTAAACAATCCACCTTCTTTTTCTTGGTTGCTTCTACTACGGCCCAAGCGAAATGCTCTTTTGTGACAAACTCGGGAAGTCTTATTACTGATATCCAACGGAAAGCTTCTTTTCTTGTATAATCTACTCCGTGTACATTATCTTGCCACCAAAAGCCTTCTAATGGCGGTACTACATACTCAAAATAACCATCTATTTTATGGGTTCCTTTGTAACTCATCTTTATTGTAAAAGCGATAGCATAGAGTATTCCTACAGCCCTACTATATTCCCCTTCTTCTTCGTTTGGGTCTCCCTCACCTCTTACAGCTATGTAATTCATCGGGGGAACGGTAATAATCTCAGGCTTACTTTTTGGCAAATAGAATTCCTTGTACTCCTTTTTATAATCAAAAGCCATATTGTACCTCCATAGTTTCATATGTGGACTTATCAAATCTATTAATACCATTTTACACCATTTAATATGTCATGAGTATGTCATATTAAAACTTTTATAGATGTATGTCATAGTGTAGCGAATAATGCTCATTGCTTTTCCCTTATCTTCAACACTAAAAATAATTGATTTCAAATAAACGTAAAGCCCCTCGAGTATTGAACGGGTCTATTCTCTAGTCCTTTCAAAATCAAGGGGCTTAATCTATTTCAAGAAATCCTTTTTACAATGTATTATATGACACCATTTCCTCCAACTCCTTGGACTGTAAATGTCCTGGTGCTGGCTTTGCTCCATCTGCCGGATAGCCCATTACTAAAATAGCTACCGGTTCTAAATTGTCAGGAAAGCCAAACTTCACTTTGATGGCATCAGGTATAAAATACATTACCCATGTGGAACCGATACCCAATTGTGTGGCTTCCATCATCATATGTGTAGCCACTATACTTGCATCTATATCTCCACTATCTTTCCCATCATAAATTCTCTTCCACGACTCATTCTTATCGTAGCTAATAATAAAAGCTAATGGGGCATTAAAATGGCATTCGGTACATTTTCTAATATTCTCGAGCCCTTGTTTACTGTTAATTACTAGTATTCTTTGAGGCTGCTTATTACATGCGGTAGGTGCAACACGTCCTGCCTCTAGGATCTTTTCGATGCTCTCTTGAGGAATTGCATCTTCTTTAAACTTGCGTACAGAATATCTCTGTTTAGCTAACTCTAAAAAATCCATGGATACCCCCATCGTTATGTAGTAATTATTTATAGAATATCATATATTTGTCAGTTATTATAATATTTTATTAAGCATTAAAAAACTCCTTTTTCCTTTGTTTGAATGTTTTATCATGATTATTGTTGTAAAAACCAATAATCTCAAATAGTAATCCCATGCTAGTCAAAAAGCCTGCTACAAAGTCATCAATAGGTTCCCTAAAAATAAACGATAATACACCAAAAAGATTATTCAGTATAACAACTAGAATGCAAAGCAATCCTGCCAAAAAATAATTATTTAACTTCTTTGTTTTCATATTTTTCTCCTTGTTAGACATCTCAATAATTGAATTAATACTGTCTCTTAAATCTATCATTTCCTCTTTTGTCATTCGTCTACCATTTAAAAGCTCTGAAATACTAATATCTAGTTCTTCAGAAATAGTTTGTAATAATGACAAATCGGGCATACAATGACCATTTTCCCATCTAGATATACTGCGATTATTGACACCCAATATTTCCGCTAATTGTTCCTGTGTTAAATTCTTTTCTTTTCGTAAAGCAGCTATAAATTTGCCTACATTTTCTTGATTCACAAAAAATCTACCCCTTTCAAAAAGAAATTTAACATAACGAGAAAAATATGAACACGACACAAAGTGAGAATACTGACTTTTTCTATATTTTTGAACCAAACTTAGGTAATTTATATCAAACCGAAGTGCCTGGAAATGAGTTCAATATTCTTCTTGATATCACTCTCATTATCTGTTTTTATCACATTCAAACCAAGCTTTTTAGTTTCATTTAGAATATATTTACCAAATGCTAAATCATTACTCATATAATTTTGCAAAGCCTGTTCTTGGTTTGAGCATTCATTTACTCTTTCAAATAATTCTTTTCTATTCATTTGATGTTTTATGTAAAACGGCTCATCTGCTACTAGCCATACCGCATGATTAATATTATTAGCTATCTCTTCATTTATAAGTTTAGGTAGCAAGTTTATGCCTTCAACTAATATCGGCTTATCATCAGGTAGCTGATATAAATCTTCTAAAATCATATCAAATTCTTCTCGGAATGAACCGGTAGTCCATTTTATATATTCTTCTACATTCATGCTAAGAATATCATTCCAGCTAGTTTTCGCTATTTTATTCAAATTTGGATGCTTTTGAGCATTGGATTTTTCAATATGTTTTACTAAATATTCATCACAGTGATAAACTGTAACTCCATACTTTACAGATAGGGCATTGGAGATGGTCGTTTTCCCAGCACAAGTTGAACCCCCAAGCCAATAGAATAATGGAGACTTATTTTTTGCTTTCATATTCCCCCCTGTTTATTGCTTATACCATTGAATTTATATTATATAATCCCAAAAACAGGAAGTCAATTGAACAGCTAGAGCATACTTGTCTGTCAACGCTCTATAATCTTAAAAATTTAAAATAATAATAATCCAACTATCATCGCTGACAAGGAGCTTACTAAAAAACCACCTATCATTCCTTTTAAAGCTATACTTGATATTTCTCCTCTTCTTTCGGGACAGAATATTGATATACCAGATATGCATATTCCTATACTTGATATATTTGCAAATCCTGCTAATGAAACAGTTATTACCATCGCTGTTCTGTAATCAAAGGAGCCTATTATTTTCCCTAAGTCACCAAAAGCAACAAACTCATTTAACACTAACTTTGAACCCAATAATTGGCCAGCAGTTAATGCATTGTCGGGGCTTATTCCCATCAATAATGCTAAAGGTGCAAATAAATAAGAGAATATTTGTTGTAAGGTTAACCCTACTAATCCCAGAGCTCCATTAACTAAAGCAACTATTCCAATTATAGCAATCAGAGAAGCTCCTATACTAAATGCCAAATGCATTCCATTTGTGGCGCCTTCAGATATAGCAGACATTATATTTGTATGTCCACCCTTTCTATCCATATCGATATCTTCTGATGCTTCTTTTTTATGGGTTTCTGGTATTAACAATTTAGATACTATTATACTGCTTAATGGAACTAATGCCCCCGCTATTAATAAGTATTCCATTGGGATTCCCAATCCAACGTATCCAATTAATACTGAAGCAGCCATACTTCCCATACCTGATATTAGCAAAACTAAAATTTCGCTTCTAGTCATTAAGTGTAAGTATTTACTTACTAGTATGGGTGATTCTGTTTGTGATAGGAACATATTAGCAACGGCAACAAAGCTTTCAACTTTACTAGTTCCAAAAACTTTCTCTATAGCTCCACCTATTAACCTAACAACTAGGTTTAATATTCCTAAATAATAAAGTACTGCAACTAAAGCTGCCGTAAACACTATGTTTGCAAGAACTGATATCGCAAATACATATCCTGTACTTCCATCAGCTAATGATCCGAACACGAAGCTTACGCCCTCAAAACCATAGCTCAGTACATTAGTTACAAAACCTGATACTGACTGTACTATATTTCGCCCTAAAGGGAATTTAACTAATAGAAATGCAAGTACAAATTGTACTAATAATGCTTTTACTATAAGTTTTTTGTTAACTTTATCCCTGTTTTCAGAGAATAGATACAGCCCGCCTATAACAACAATAATTCCTAATATGTTTAATAAAATTGCCATGTTAATCTCCCCGTCACCATACTCTTATTAAGTATTTTTATTAACTAGCATTTACTAGCTCTATTAACTGAAAACAGTATTATTGAAACTAGTTTTTACTAGCTCTATTAATTGAAAACAGTTTTATTAAAAACTTGTTATTTAATTTGTAACACTCACTATTATTCCTCAAATTTTATGTTTAATTTATCTTTACAAATAATTAAAACAACAAAAAAAAGGAAAGCCTGATATTACAAGCTTTCCTGCCTTAATTAAAGTACGGAACGGGATTTGAACTCTTTACTCTTTAAAAAATACTTTTAGAAACTCCATTGAGTACTCAACTAATTTGGTAATATGCTGACCTCGCATTATTCGTATAAAACCTATAGATTTCTTCTAAAGGTGTTTCCAATATCTTTGTCATATCATTAGTTTGAGTTTTGTTCATATACTCCCTAATTATTTTTAATCCAAAATAATATCCAGCGTAAGGGGGTATACCTAGCTCTTCGCACCCAAACATATACTTTCCAGTCTCTTCAAGTGATAAGCACGTTTCTATAACATTCTCAAATATCTTCCATATTTTATTTTCTTCATCACTACTTATGCCAGAATTCCAAGATGGCTTCATGTCTGTAAAAATACTTTGGGCAAAAGCGTCTGCCTGACCTTCAATTATAATGGTTTCAATAAACCAACCTCGAAGCCCGTCTCCATTATGTAAGCAATACCAATAACCTCCCCAAATATTGTGATGATATTCGTGGGCAAAAACAAACGGTATCCATTTTTCAAAATCAGTGTTCATAGCGTTTATATTTAGGATAATGTTTCCCCAAACTGCTGTTCCGTAAACGCCTTCAGCCATTTCTGTATTTGACGGATATAATGCTATATACATAACATCATCATCAATTTTCGGTAATGCATCACATACCATGTTGAATGTTTTCAAAACATTATCCCAGTCTACCTTTTTAAGTTCCTCTAACTGTTGTTCGGCTTCATTTTTTGCTAGGTGTGTTGTGGGTTTCTTGTATTCTTCAGAAAATGGCGCACATTGTGTCAATATATTCCAACAGGGTTCTACCATTGTTTTTTCCCAAGTTTCCTGATTCTGCTGTTCTGCTTGAATGTAATCTTCAAGCTTTAAATAAGCGTGTATTAATTCAATTGCCATTATACATATCCTCCAATATTAAATTAAGGTAACAGGAAAATATAAAGTATAGCCGTTGACTGCACAGTCCAACTCGAAAATAGGAGCCTTATCCAAATCTCTTTTTAGATTGTACTTTGAATAGTTAAAACTAGAAAACACCTCCCATGCTGCCATTACATGACCACCCAGCTCATAACTCATGTATGGAGGTACATTTACCATTAAATAATCAGATTGCGGACAAATATTTACTGTAAAGCCATCAAAGTGTAAAAAATCTTCTTTGTATTCATTTTCAAATCCCACTGTTAGTGAAGTAAATTTCTGTCCTTTATAAATATGAGTTAAATATACCCCCTCAAAATGCGTCTGCTTACTCATCTTGCTTATAGTCTCAAAAATACCTTCCCTCTGACATCTAGTATAAAAATCATGAGGAAATAAATTATTGGTATTTTGCTTTATACTATACCAAAGGCTTCGAGGCTTATTCACCAATAGCACCGTGGGTTGTGGTAACTCCTGTTTAAAGTTTCGTGCATTTTCGTGGGATGCTTCCTCAATCACTTCATTCAACGCTTTGTCAATCTCATTACACCCTAACCTCCTATTCTCACGGAATTTGAAAGGAGTAATATTGAACGCTGACTTAAATGCTCTAGTAAAGCTTTCCTGCGTTTCAAATCCATTATTTTGTGCTATTTGGATAATACTCATATCCGTATATCTTAATTCCCACAAAGCTTGTGCCATTCTTCTATATCTGATATATTCACCTAGATTAATATCAGTCTGAGCAGAGAAAATCCTATTGGCTTGCTTTACTGAATATCCACTGTATGCTGCAACTTTATTGCAGTCTATACTGTCTAGTTCCTTACTGATTTTACCTTTTAAATTCTCAACCACATCTTTACAACTATACATTCTTTTCCTTCTTTCAGCCTAACATAATAGGAAAATCATTTTTTGATATTTTGGGACATACTTGAATGTTGTGTATTGTAATCAATAATAACATATAGAATAAAATTAAAAAACAAAATTTACCAGCTATGTGCACATATCAGCGCAATAAAAAATCCCTTGAAAACCAAGGGATTTCGTAAGTAGAGACGGGATTTTGTCCCGTCTCGTGTATTTTTACTGCATAGTATGTCGTTTTACTTTGTTGCAACCTTTGTATCAACAAAATTCGGTGTAGGATCTATTGCCTTGTTATTCTGTAGCAATCCGAATTCAAATGTAGAAGCATCTGCTGTTTCAATCATTTGAGGGTCTCCGACCTTTCCGATTTCTTGTCCGGCCTTAACCTTCATACCTGCACTAATGTCTGAAATACCTGTTGGCAATAAGCATCTGTATACACTTACTAAGTTATACTGGTCATGCTTAATCTTTACTATAACAGGTGCGGTTTCATTGGTAGCTGAGTTAATCTTCTCAGAGGAAACATCAACTACTACACCGTCTGCAACTGCAACTACACTAGCACCCTTTGCAACCTTGAAGTCAATGCCTTCATGGGCTCTGTAATCTTTTGTTGTAGAATTCCATACAGGAGCTGCTGAGTAAGCCTTTGATATTATACCATTTACAGGGTACAATAACTTCTTTGCAGCATTTGCTACTGTATTTACATCTGTCTTGCCACTAGCCTTAGCCTGAGTACCTGAAGTGTTTTCTGCAACGTTTTTATCTGTTACAGATGAACTCTTAGCAGCACTAGCCGAAGCTGGTTCAGACTTATCTGACTTGTCCGCATTAGCGTCACCAGGCACTAGCTTGTCATTTACACTTGTGCCATTATCATTGACATTATGTGTAGTAACTAAAACCGCTGTAGCAGCAACCACTACTATGCAAACTGCCAGAACCACGTAAAATCCTTTACCATTAAAGAATTTTGACCATCTGTTCTTTGAATTTTCATCTGGAATAAGTTTCTTCATAATATATATTCCACCTCCATATAGATATTGTTTCCTGCATTTCCAATGTTATACATTTGCAGGAAAATTAAAGATGGAAATAAAAAATATTCCGAACGTACTAAACAGCCTGCTTAGCATCGCTCGGAATATTTTTTTCTAATTATTAAACAGTTGAGCATTCATGCCTCGCAAAATGCTTGACTGCACCAGATGCATTGCTTAAAGTATGCTACATGCTTCATTCTTGAACTAAACTGGTTGAGCTAAGCTATCTGAGCTAAACGGTCTAGCTAAACTCTTTGACTACACTGGCTGAGAATATCTACCTAAGCTACACCGCTTGGGCACTCTCAAACTGGCTGTTGTACAGATTAGCATATACCGCGCCTTTTTCCAGCAACTCCTCATGTGTACCCTGCTCAACAATGTCTCCATGCTGCATAACCAGAATCAAATCAGCATCTCTTATGGTTGAAAGTCTGTGTGCAATTATAAAGCTGGTTCTGCCCTTCATAAGGTTATTCATAGCCTTCTGAATCTGCACCTCTGTTCTTGTATCAACTGAGCTTGTTGCCTCATCGAGAATTAGTATCTTTGGGTCCGCTAGGATAGCTCTTGCAATTGTGAGCAGCTGCTTTTGTCCCTGTGATACATTTGAAGCCTCCTCATTGAGCACCATGTTATACCCATCTGGAAGTGTACTGATAAAGCCATGCGCATGAGCTGCTTTTGAGGCTCTTTTGACTTCTTCATCAGTTGCATCAAGCTTTCCATACCTGATATTTTCCATAATTGTGCCATTATAGAGCCAAGTATCCTGTAATACCATGCCAAATAATGAGCGCAAATCATTTCTTGTAAACTCTCTTATGTCGTGACCATCGATCAATATGGCCCCTTCATTTACATCATAGAATCTCATTAAAAGCTTGACCATTGTGGTTTTTCCAGCACCAGTAGGTCCAACGATTGCAATTCTCTGACCTGGTTTAACTACAGAGTTAAAGTTATTGATAATTATCTTATCCTCCGAATATCCAAAGTGAACATTTCTGAATTCAACCTCTCCTTGAACTTTGATAAGCCTGTTTGCTTCATCTGGTTCCTGGTCATCTGCTGCAAGCCTTACAGGTTTATTCACATCTAGTGTCTCCTCTTCTTCACTCAAGAACTCAAAAACTCTTTCGGATGAAGCTGCCGTTTGCTGAAGAATATTTGAGATATTTGCTATCTGTCCTATTGGTTGTGTAAATTGTCTCACATATTGTATAAATGCTTGAATATCTCCAACCTCAATAGTCTTCTTAGCTGCAAGGTAACCTCCAAGAATACATACAATTACGTATCCAAGATTACCTACAAAATTCATCAGAGGCATCATGATACTCGTCATAAAATGAGCCTTCCAAGCCGAACCATATAGCTTCTTGTTTATCTTGTCAAACTCCTCAATGCTCTTTTCTTCTCCATTAAATGCTTTGACAACTGTATGGCCTCCATACATTTCTTCTATATGACCATTTAAGTTACCCAGATAATCCTGCTGCTGCTTAAAATACTTCTGTGATTTCGATACTATGGTAATCATAATAATCATAGAGATAGGAACCATTCCTACCGAAACCAGAGTTAACTGCCAGCTTATGGTCAGCATCATTATGAGCACGCCTATTACAGTGGTCACAGAAGTAATAATCTGCCCTAAGCTTTGATTGAGAGTCTGACTCAGAGTATCAACGTCATTTGTAACTCTTGAAAGCACCTCTCCATGGTTGGTTCCATCAAAATATCTAAGTGGCATTCTGTTTATCTTTTCTGATATTTCCTTACGCATTTTATAGCTGACTTTCATTGAAACTGAAGACATTATCCAGCCCTGAATATATCCAAACAAAGAGCTGACTACATAAATCAGAACAAGCTGAGCCATTATGAGCCCAATTTTATCAAAATCTACATTACCTGTATTTGCTACCTTTTCCATCAAACCATTAAAAAGCTCAGTAGTAGCCTTACCCAGTACCTTTGGTCCGTATATTGAGAAACCAGCACTAGCAGCCGCAAATATCAGAACTACTATAATTGCAAGGTTATACTCTCTAAGGTACTTTAGCAGTTTTTTCATGGTACCTTTGAAATCCTTTGCCTTTTCCCCCTTATGCATCATTGGAGGTCCGCCTGGACGAGACTTTCTTCTTTGATTTCTTTGTTCGCTCATGCCAATTCCTCCTTCGACAGCTGGGATAAAGCTATTTCCCTATATGTCTCACAGCTTTGCATCAATTCATTGTGAGTGCCAAGCCCCACTACCCTACCTTCTTCCAATACCACAATCTGATCTGCATTTCTGATGGTAGAGATTCTCTGTGCTACTATCAGAAGTGTCTTGTTTTGTGTGCGGTCCTTGAGTGATTTTCTAAGCGCTGCATCCGTTCTGAAATCCAACGCTGAGAAGCTGTCATCAAATATATACACCGGCGCATCCTTAACCAGTGCTCGTGCAATTGATAATCTCTGTTTCTGCCCACCTGAAACATTTGCACCACCTTGAGATATCTCAGTCTGATACCCGTTTTCCATCTGACTTATGAATTCCTCAGATTGAGAGATAATAGCAGCTTCTTCAACCTCCTGCTGGGAAGCAGTCTCTCTGGCATACTTCAGATTGCTCTCTATAGTTCCTTGGAACAAGAATCCCTTTTGAGGAATATACCCAATATATTCTCTTAAATCATGCTGCGATACATCCTTTATGTTTATGCCATCAAGTAGTATTTCTCCACCTGTAACATCATAAAATCTCGGTATTAGGTTTACAAGTGTTGTCTTCCCTGAACCTGTTGCTCCTATAATGGCAGTAGTTTTTCCGTTCTCAGCTTTAAAGCTGATATCGGAAAGTGCGTTTTCCTCTGCTCCCGGGTACTTGAAACTTACATTTTTAAACTCTACATTGCCCTTAACAGTGCTGTTAAAGCTTTTGGGTTGCTTAGGGTCCAGTATGGAAGCTTGTGTATCAAGCACCTCTGATATTCTCTGTGCTGAAACCGCAGCTCTTGGAATCATTATAAACATAAACGACATCATCAAAAATGCCATAAGTATTTGTATTGCGTACTGCATGAATGCCATCATATCTCCTACCTGCATGCTAGAGTCTGCTATCTGATGAGCTCCTACCCAGACAATCAAAGCCGTGACACCGTTCATTACCAGCATCATAACAGGGAACATGACTGCCATAACCCTATTAACAAACAAGTTTGTTTTTGTAAGGTCAACATTTGCCTTGTCAAACCTTTCCTCTTCAAAACGCTGAGTATTAAAGGCTCTGATAACCATCATACCTGACAGGTTTTCTCTTGTAACAAGGTTGAGTTTATCTATAAAGCCCTGCACTGCTTTGAATTTAGGCAATGCCACTATAAACACTGTGGCTATAAGTATCAAAAGTATGGCAACGGCAAGCGCAATTATCCAAGACATTGATACGCTCCTGTTAACAGCCTTTAATACTCCCCAGATACCCACTATTGGAGCGTAAATTACCATTCTTACACCTAGTATAATTAGCATTGATACCTGGTTGATATCATTTGTGGTTCTTGTTATTAGTGATGCTGTTGAGAACTTATCAAACTCGCTGTTTGAGAAGCCCTCAACCCTTGTGAATACATCTTTCCTTAAATTCCTCGCAAGACCTGTTGCGATTCTAGATGCAAAGAAGCCTATTGCTACTGTACAAAAAGCACCTAGTAGCGATATGAGCAGCATTATGACTCCATTTTTAATTATATATCTGCTCTGAATGCTATCAGTGTCCATGCCTAAAGCAATATATTCTTCCTTAACTGCATTTGCTCCTATTTGGTTGAGCATTGTATCCCCCAGCTCGGAATACTTTTTGTTCATTTGCTCTGACATTTTAAGTCTCTGTTCTTGTGGCATTTGTGAAAGAAGCGCAAACAAATCAGTATCAGCCGGTAGCTTTTGACCATTTAAATCAATCTGCCCATCCTTTGCGTTATCCTTTGCATTTTCTAAGAATAACACGGTTGTCAGTGCTTTTGCCATAATTGGGTTAAGTGCATCTTTTTCATTTTGGCTTATATCCTTTAGTACATAGATACTGTCTTTTTCTAATGCAGGATAATCCTTAACATATTTGCTGTAATCGGAGCTTTCTTTGTCTACAAGAAAATAATTATCATTAATTACCTTTTTATCTTCATCGTTTAAGAATGTCTGTAATTTATTCATATTATCCTTTGTAACAGCATCGGGGACCGCTTTTTCGATACCCCCCTGTTGAATTCCTACGTTAACTATATTTGCCATATAGTCAGGCAGAGCCAAATCAGACATTGCCTGAAGGAATAAAAATACAATGGCTAATATTAGTATTGTTGCAAATGGCTTTAAATACCTTGCTAGTTTTATCACTTTTATGTCATCTCCTCTTTGTGGAATATATATATTAAGTCGATTGACAAAAATATTGTTCCATCAACTAATTATCTTTACATACAACTAATTATCTTTACATACAACTAATTATCTTTACATAGTATGGTCTTGAGAATGGTTAGCCCCTCTAATATCTTATCAAGCTCTTCTTGAGTTGCAGCGCTCATTTGCTGCTGTATAATGTCTTCTATCCTTGTCATTTTATCGCGTTTACACTTATGAAATTGCTCTGTTGCCCTAACAATGACCACTCTTCTATCTTCATTACTCCTGATTCTTTCAACAAGTCCCTGCTTTTCCAGCCTGTCTACAATACCTGATACTGTGC
>JAEZFR010000220.1 GCA_023417285.1 Bacillota bacterium | reverse complement strand
TTATTGCAAGTCTCAAGAAATTCCCTGTATCCTGCTCACTGTTCTCACTATATATTGCTTCAATGCCCATCAAACCATACGACTTAAGCTCTAATAGAATCTCATCCAACTCATGATATGTTTTTTGTAAGAAAATTGGATGTGCCAAAACAGGTATTCCACCTGCTTTTCGAATAGCCTGTATTCCAACCTCTGGGGTAAGTTCAAACCTCTTGAAATATGCCTTTCCATTCTTTGAAAGGTACTTTTCAAATGCATCATCTATATCCCTGGCATACCCCTTTGCCACCAGCACCTTGGCAATGTGCGGTCTCCCTACAATGTCACCCACTGCGGCTGCCTGTACATCTTCAATTGTAATGTCTACATTTAGCTCATTTAGCTTGTTAATAATCTTCTGATTCCTGCTGTTTCTGCCTTCAATAACTATATTAAGTTCCTTTTTTATTGCAGTATATTTATTTCTATCTGGAAAGTAGCCCAAAATATGCATTTCTGGCTTATAGTTAACACTTATTTCGATACCTGGAACAACCTCGACTCCCAGTCTATCCCCTTCTTCAAGAGCTTCAGCAACACCCTCAACAGTATCGTGGTCTGTCAATGCAATCGCACTTAATCCCTGCTTCTTTGCTTCTCGAACCAATTCTATAGGGCTCATGCTTCCATCAGAGGCAGTACTGTGTGTGTGCATATCTATTGTTTTTATCATAAAAATTATACTCCCCAATATTGTTCATCTGTACATATTGCAGGCGGAAAGCTTCCATCGTAAACACTTTTCAGTATTGTATCCATCTTTACTAATGAACTGCAAGCCTGAGCCTGTGTAATTAAGCCCTGCTCCAAAGCCGCTGCTAATTCGTCAGCGTCCAGCACCTGCATTGTGCCATCTGGCATAAGCTTAACGTCTAGCAATAGATCAATCAATGTATATTGATCCAGTGTTTCATCATATTTTACATCTATAATGTCACAATACCAGTATGCAAACTTCTTGTCCCCATCATAAAATCTACTGATTTTAACACCTTTACTCAAGAATGTATATGAAATCCCACCCGATATATCGTTTCTTGGCCGTATCGCACTCCACCTTGTGATTAGTAAATCCTCATCCCTAAATAATACCTCATCACTGGATATATCCACTGTTTCAAACGGTATGAATCTTGTTCTTAGAATTGTTGGCTTTTTCATATTTTCCCCTGCTTTTCTATATAATTAAATCAATTATCCGTTATCCGTTAAATTTTCTTATGGATATTATACATTACCATTCAAAATTTTTAAATCAAAATTATTGTTTTATTTCCCATTTTTATAATAACTATAGGTTGAATGTTATAATAGGAGTAGTTTTCTTAAGTTCTGTCCATCGAAAGGGTGAAAGTAATGAAGCATGATAAGTGCTGCAACAACTGTGATAGAGGGGCTCCATTACACCTTACTAAAGATATACTATGTAAATACCGTGGCGTTGTGACTCCTGATTATGTATGTCATAGATATAAAGAACTGTGTTCCTCGAAAAGACAAATTCAATATACTTGCACACACTGTGAGTATTTTGTGGTCCATCTGAACCAAGAGGATGAAAATATAGGACAATGTAAGATGTTTTCAGCTAGAGAATTTGACGGCAGATCGCGCAATGCGTGCACTAAGTTCTCCCGCAAATTACTAATTGAGGTTTGTTAAAGTTACCTATACATTCATACAATAAAGGTTTTATAAATAAACTTTGGTTTTAAAGTAGCCTCAAAATTTAATATTGCTATTAAGTGGTTTGCTTGTCCTGACGATATTAATTATAATAATTATAATTAATACATTAGGAGTTTTTATATGAATATAGATGTTAATGCAATATTCCAGCAGAAGCTATCTGAGATTCAAAGCAGAATTTCTAATTCTATTGCTCGCACTGGAATTAATGCTCCGCAAATAGCAAATCAAAGTACCTTTAACGAGCTACTAGCCCAAGCAACTGTTCTGAATGCTAGTGATGGCTTAGACACAACTAATAACAATCAGAACACCTTGTTGTCTACCCTTGCTTCACTATCTGGAGTATCAAATGAATATACAAGCGCTATAAGTAATGCCCTCAATAGTAATACCATAAATAGTAATAGCATCAATAGCACTAGTACTAATAGCAATAGCACCAACATATTGAGAGCTGCAAGGGCACTTGCTAATTCGTCAGCAACAATTCCAAGTGACAAGACTCAACTAACGGACCTTATTAATGCTGCTATTGATAGTGCTTCAGAGAAATATGGTGTTGACAAAAACCTAATTCGTGCTGTCATCAAGCAGGAATCTTCCTTTGATCCCCGCTCTATCTCTACTGCAGGTGCTCAAGGATTAATGCAGCTAATGCCAGGTACTGCTGACTCACTAGGAGTCAAGGACCCCTTCAATATAGAAGAGAACATTGATGGTGGGACACGATACCTCAAAGAACAGCTGACTCGCTACAGCGGCAATACAACCCTAGCTCTTGCAGCATACAATGCAGGACCTGCTAGTGTGGCTAAATACGATGGAGTTCCACCTTATACCGAGACACAGGACTATGTCCAAAAGGTAATGCAATACTACAATCAATACAGTATGTCCACTAGATAGGTTTAGTTAAGAAATATTTTAACGCAGATAGTTTTATAGACTGTCTGCGTTTTTTATTGGTATTAATTTTAATCCCAAAACTGGTAAATATATAATATTTTATTACCCAAATAAATAGTCCAAAAGCCTTATTTTTATCCACATTATCCACATATTTTTCCACAGCTTTGTAATTGTTGATTCTCTAAGGTTCTACATTTTTTCCACATAAACCACAATTATTTGATAATATTTTATTCACATGTATAAAATAAATAGCTGAATCCCCTATAATTTATGGATTACAGCTATTTGTTCTTATATTTATACAAAATTATATATTTCCCATAACTACTATGAATACTTTATTACACGATATTGTTTTTAATAAAATACAACGTAAAAACCTGTGGATAACTTTTTCCCCATCAACGTCCATAATGACGACTTTTTACAGTTGAAGTCCAGGCACAGCATTCAAATCTAACCCATCCCTTTTGTCACTAATAAAAGAGTAATAAGCAGCACACGCAATCATCGCTGCGTTGTCTGTACACAGTACCATAGGTGGATACATTACATCGATGGAGTGCTTCTCCCCCGCAGTTTTCATTTCTTTTCTGAGTTGAGAATTAGCTGCAACGCCCCCTGCTATGGCTATTTTATTTAACTTGTAATGTTTTGCAGCTGCAATAGTATTCTTAACCAGTACATCTACTACAGCCTGCTGGAAGCTAGCAGCAACATCGGGAATATTTATTGGTTCACCTGTCTGTTCTGCTCTGTTTAGATAGTTCAGTACTGCCGTCTTAAGTCCGCTGAAGCTGAAATCAAGGCATCCATTGTCAAAATATACCCTTGGGAACTGTATTGCATTGCTATTTCCCTGCTGTGCATTCTTATCAATCAAAGGCCCCCCTGGATAGCCTAGTCC
>JAEZFR010000463.1 GCA_023417285.1 Bacillota bacterium | reverse complement strand
TTCGTATATTTTAATTCAATAATATGATAAAGGTTAAGAGTCTTTTGGTATTAAGTGTTAGTTGCATTAATATTACTTTTGGTAGCATTATAATAGTTCCATTTTACTCACTGTTTTAACAAAGCCATATTTCTCATACAAAGGGCTACCCATTTCTGTAGCTACAAGCGGTTCAGATTACTCCATTTGTTTTTTGAATTAGGATTCAGCAGGTACTTCTATTGCATCACTAATAATAAATTCATCCTCTGATTTATGATGATCTGGATTGCTTAACAAAGTATTTTGTAAAGATTCTTTCAATTTATCACAGCAGGGTTTAAAAGATAAATATGTAATTCCCCCTCCGATAAGGCCTCCAAAAACTGGGATGGCTTTTTTAAAGAAACCTGCAAATACCTGTTTTGTCATATTAACACCAAACCATTTTGAAACACTTTTTACGATAGGAAAAATGGCACCTTTTGTTAATGCAGTTTTCAGTAATTTTTGTTCAACACCTTTTCCTAACGCTGTAGCCACTGCTTTCAAGGCAGTACTTGTTCCATGCACACCATACATAACCCCTAAGCATAGTATTAAAATATTCATTGTTTCAGAGTCGAATTTATGTCCTTTTTCTGTAGTGTCTATTTCTGGAAATCCATATAGATACATGAGCTTTTGAGTAGCTCTCAACATATATCCATAATATTGGGCAATATCAGTTGGAATAGTTGCAGCCATAGCAAATCCACCAGGTAATCCTAAAGCAGCAGAAATACCTGAAACGCAGTTTCTCTCATACTTAATAACTTCATCAGCAATCTTATCAATTTCTTCCGCTGGTATTTTTGCGTGTGCTGGATTATAAGCAATTGCGTCATTAATGACATCTTGTGGATAATTTTTCATTAATTCTTTGTGAAGAAAATCGCTTCGATTAACTCGTATACCAGGTGTACGCAGACCAAGAATAATAAAATCTTCTATATCTATTTCACCATTACCATTTACATCTACTACATTAATTACAGAATCTTTAGATTTAGCAACAATTTCTTTTGTTTTATCAGCAATATTTGATGCTGTATTACCGGCCTCATTAACGATATTGCTGAAAGCTGCTTTAATATTTCGATTGCTTTTTGAATCATTATTTTCATCGTTCATTTGTAAACTCCTCTTCATAATACCATGCGTAAAATTCTGAAATGCATAATATGTTATTTCAATGATATCTTGTTGGCTATGGTTAAACTTATTTTATCTCCATCTTCATTTTTGAAACTTCATCTAGGCATGCCATTTATACTCATCCTAATATATTATTTGAAATTAGCTAATGTTTGTTGATATTTTCCGCTCATTTCTTTTTTCATGATAGAAAACTTGCTTATATGATGTTTCATAATAGTAATTATTAGTATAACACGAGTAGATCAAAAGTAAAATAAATTATAGCCAGTTATTGACAGTTTATAAGAGTACTGAAATATTGTATATAATCATTAGTACATTGAAGAACAGATTTATAATGGAACGCACAGGTAAGAAAAGAGTGAGTGATTTAATGGTAGTTATTAGAAAGCTGACATCGAACAAATAGTGATTTGTTTTACTTGATTCTTCCATTAGTCATTTACACACACTTCTCCTTAATGCTATAATATGCTAACATCTAGATGAAGATAATAATCCCTCGCTTCGGCCTGCATTTTACAAAGCTTGCGACGTTTTCTAAATGCTTAATTTATTATTTATTGAGAGGCTTAATGTATGAAAAGAACTATTAAAACTAAAAAACAGGAAATAGTTGACTATTGGTTTTCGAGAGTGGATGAATGTGGTTTAAGCGTTGATGCGGCAGAAGCACATGAGAGATGCTGGAGATGTGGATATGAGGTGCCACTTGAGAGGTGCCATATTATACCAGATTCTTTGGGTGGAGAAGATACACCTTCAAATTTAGTGTTACTTTGTCATAGATGCCATTTAGAAAACCCTAATGTTACTGACCCAGAAATAATGTGGGACTGGATTCGCGCATATGGAACACCTTTTTATGATACATTCTGGATATTACAAGGAATCAAAGAATATGAATTTATATACGGTAAGTCTTTTGCTGAAGAATTAGAAATACATAAACAGGAAGATGTTGAAAAATGTAGAACGATATTTCAAGAAGAGTTAAAGAAAACAGTCTTTCATTATGGTCATCCATACCTAAATTCAGCTACAATCGCAGGAGTTATGAGAATCGTAGTAAAGAATATGCAGAATAGTATTTGAAAACCCATTGTATTATGTATGTGAAATATTAGCTATGAATATATGGAATGATACAGAGTACTAAGCACCGAATAACTGGGGAAAACTTAATACAATAAGAAAACCAAAAGGAAGGTAATAATGAACCCAATCATAAAAGTGGAAAATTTCACGAAAACCTATGGAAATTATACGGCCGTCGATACGATTTCCTTTACAGTGGATGAAGGAAGTATATTTGCATTTTTAGGGCCTAATGGTGCTGGTAAAAGCACTACCATTAACACCTTATGCACCATATTTGAAAAAACCGCGGGAAAGCTATTCATAGACGGTAAAGACGTTACCACGCATAAGGAAGAGGTAAGGTCGGTAATCGGTGTGGTATTTCAGGATTCGACCTTAGATCCCAAAATGACAATAGAAGAAAACTTAAAGATGCATTGCGTTTTTTACCACATACCGAAAAAGGAAGTGGAAGAGCGGATTCAATTCGTTTTAGAACTGGTAGATTTGCTAAAGGAAAGAAAAAAGACAGTAGCAGCATTGTCAGGAGGGATGAAACGCCGGGTGGAGATTGCCAGAGGGCTGATTCACTATCCAAAGGTCCTGTTTTTGGATGAACCCACCAC